>DASQCU010000060.1:0-2807 GCA_035634575.1 Beijerinckia sp. | reverse complement strand
CGCCAAGTGCAAACGCGACGTCCCCTCCTCCACCAGCAAACCCTGCGGCGCACAGGACGCCTGCGCACGACAACCACAGCTTGTTCGATGAGGTCTTGGGTTTTCGCGGAGGGCGCCGCGCCAATCCCTGCAAGGGGCGCGGATTCGGCCAGCCCCGGCATCCAGGTCAGGCCGACGCTCGCGGCAGCAGCACCGCTAACAATAGCCCCCAATAGAGCGCGGCGATCAATTGACGACATTGGTTCGCTCCTGATGAAAGTCCACCAACCACGCCAATGAGGGTAGCGCGGGCCGCGCCGAAATCAATCATGGAGCCGTCAGTATTCCACCGTGCGAAGGACGAAGGACCTGTAGCCGGAGCGGAAGATGATGTCGCAGGCAAAGATTGAGGACGGGTCCCAGATATTTGGGTGCTGAACCACAAGCGAGTGAAACAGAGCACCGGCGGTGGAAGCGTCCGCGTGGGAGGCCTGCAAATTCCAAATAATTTGCGCTACAGGATTACCTTCTCTACGGTCAAAAGTCCTTATTCATTTTCAATAAGATCTATATATTCCTTTGTCACGATTAAGATAGAATTGCAAGTTTTGCTGTTAATATATGCGCATCTATAAGAGCTATACAATGCCTGCTCTTCAAACTCCCATTCCCACCCTATTGTGACCGTCTTGATGGCGTTAAGAATCCTTTCGACTTTTTCGTCCATTTAGACCCTATTCCAAATCAGCTTGATTGCGCACGGCCCCAAGTCTTTGCAGAAGATGGCCAGCTTCGAGGCTCCCCCTGGAACAGCAAACATCATGCCGATCTCAGCAACGACCATGCCGGACCATCCTCGCAGCCTAACCGTGGCAATTGCGTCGCCCTTAGCTCCTGTGCGAATTCATGCTATTTTTTCAAACCGTTTCGGAAAAAATGACAGTGTCAGAATATCTCACAACGCGAGAGCTCGCTGCGATGCTCCGCGTCAAAGAACGAAAGGTCTATGAATTGGCGGCGGAAGGCGCGCTGCCGGTGCGTCGCGTCACGGGCAAGCTTCTCTTTCCGCGAGATGAGATTGAAGAATGGATTGCGGCGGGCGCGGGCATGGTTCAGAGCGGCCGCAGGGAGCGCACTATTGCGCAGATCACACCCGCTGTCATTGCAGGCGGACATGATCCATTGCTCGAATGGGCGTTGCGCGAGTCGGGCTCCGGCATCGCCGCCTTCCTGGATGGCGCCGTCGATGGACTGCGACGTGCTTTGGGGGATGGCTACATCGCAGCCGGACTTCACATACCTGAAACTGGCAAGGACGGGTGGAATGTCGCGGCGGTCAGCGAGGCCTTCGGCGATAGACCCGTCGTGCTCATCGAATGGGCGAAGCGCACGCGGGGCTTGATCTTCCGGCCTGGGCTCCAGCGATCCATCGCATCGTTCGCCTCCCTGCGCGGATTGCGTTTTCAATCGCGCCAGCCGGAGGCCGGCAGCGAATTGGTGCTCGCTCAACTGCTCGAACGGGAAGGCCTGCAGAAAGGCGATCTCCATTGCGTCGACACTGTCGAGCGATCCGAGATGGATTTGGCCATGGCAATCGCGAGCGGAAGAGCTGACGTGGGCCTCGGGATCGAAGCGGCGGCACGTCAACTTCATCTCGAATTCAAGCCGCTGATCGTGGAGCGGTTCGATCTTCTTGTCTGGCGGAAAGCCTATTTCGATCCACCGTTTCAAAAGCTGATCCGCTTTTGCGCCAGCGAGGCTTTCGAGCGGCGTGCGCAAGAGTTCTGCGGCTATGACATCCGCGAGTTCGGCACGGTGCATTTCAACGGGCCCTGAGATGGGCTTATCGATTGACCATGAAGAGCTTCAGACTGTCATCTCACCTTCATACTTTCAGTGATTCATATTCCATCGGCCATCCATAGGTTTCATGCCACCGTGTGAACAAACGAAACCGCGGCGCTTCATATCCTAACGCATGGCATCGCCCGTCCAGCCCTTCAATTCCAGAATGTGAGGTTCGCATGGACTTTTTCCGCCGGTTCACTTTTCTGGTTTGTGCGCCAGCCTTTGACGCCGATGAACTGGAAGGCTCACGCTTGCAGCAAATCATTGCGGCCGTGGAGAAGCTGGGATTTGAGGTTGTGAAGGCGCGCCGCGTCGAAGACGCGGAACTTGCGATCAAGACTGACGCAGCGATCGGCTGCATGATTGTCGATTGGGGCAAGAAGGGCATAGACGGAAAAATGACCGCGCTCATGGCTTATGTGCGCAGCCGTGGGCTTGAGATGCCGATCATTCTTCTGGTGCGGCGTAAAAGATTTGAGGATATGCCGGTCGAGGTTCTCGATCATGTCGATGGTTATGTTTTTCTCGCAGAAGAAACGCCGGAATTCATCGCAAAGACCCTCGTCAGCCGATTGAAACAATATGCCGAGACACTGAAAACGCCCTTCTTCGGAGCGCTGGTGGATTACGCGGAAAAGGGCAACCAGCTCTGGACCTGTCCGGGGCACAATGGCGGGGTATTCTATAGCCGCAGTCCGATCGGGCGGATCTTCGTTGAACATTTGGGGGAATCGGTCTTCCGCGACGATCTCGACAATTCGGTTCTCGAACTTGGCGACCTTCTGGTCCATGAAGGTCCGGCGCTGCAAGCCCAGCAGGAGGCCGCAAAAATATTCGGAGCCGAGCGCACCTATTTCGTTCTCAACGGCACATCGGCCTCGAACAAGATTGTTCTCTCCGCCCTCATTGCAGAGGGCGATCTCGTCCTGTTCGATCGCAACAACCATAAGGCCGCGCATCACGGCGCCTTAATGCTTGGC
>DASQCU010000059.1:0-1882 GCA_035634575.1 Beijerinckia sp. | reverse complement strand
GATTCCCTGATCGAAGGCGGCAATATGGGCCCCGGTGAACACCGCGACGTTCTCGAGACATTTCGCATGTTCGCGCATGATCGGGGCTGGCTGCGCCGTCTGCGCGAGGCCGTGGCGACCGGGCTCACGGCGGAGGCTGCCGTCGAACGCGTCCAAAACGATGCCCGCGCCAAATTGCAGCGCCGCACCGAACCCTATATGCGTGAGCGCTTGCACGATCTCGATGATCTCGCCAACCGGCTTTTGCATCAGCTCACGGGGCAGAATTTCGTCACCGCCCATGAAAATCTGCCGGATAATGCGATCATCGTGGCCCGCACGATGGGACCTGCCGCTTTGCTCGAATATGATCGCGCCAAGCTGCGCGGCCTCGTGCTTGAGGATGGCGGCGTGGCCAGTCATGTCGCCATCGTCGCGAGGGCGCTGGGCATAGCGACAGTCGGCGAAGTCTCGAATATCATCGATTTCGTTGAAACTGGTGACGCCATCATTGTCGACGGTGGAACCGGCGATGTTCACGTGCGCCCCCGGCCCGATATCGAACATGCTTATGCCGAAAAGGCGCGGCTGCGCGCGCGCCGGCAGGAGCAATACCATAAATTACGGGATATACCCGCCATCACAAAGGACGGCGTCGCGATAGAGCTGCATATGAATGCCGGCCTCCTCGTCGATCTCCAGCATTTGGCGGAAACTGCCGCGGCATCGGTCGGTCTGTTCAGGACGGAAATCCAGTTCATGCTCGCCGCGCGCCTTCCTCGCATGAGCGATCAGGAGACAATCTACCGGGCGGCACTCGATGCGGCCGGCGGCAAGCCGGTCACGTTTCGCACCCTCGATATAGGGTCGGATAAGGTCCTTCCCTATATGACCAAGGTCGAGGAGGAAAATCCGGCGCTCGGCTGGCGGGCAATCCGCATCAGTCTCGATAGGCCTGGCCTGTTACGTTCGCAATTGCGGGCCCTGCTGCGGGCCGGCGCGGGCCGCGAATTGCGGATCATGTTCCCGATGATCACGATGGTCGAGGAATTCGACAGCGCCAAATCGATCGTCGAGCGTGAGCTCCGGCATTTGAAGCGCCACAATTATGCGGTCCCCTCCGATCTCAAGCTCGGGGTCATGGTAGAAGTGCCTTCGCTGCTGTGGCAGCTCGATGAAATCTGTGCGCGGGTCGATTTTCTCTCGGTCGGCTCGAATGATCTTGTTCAATATCTATTTGCAGCCGATCGCGATAACAAGCGAGTTGCAAACCGTTTCGATACGCTCTCGGTGCCGGTGCTACGCGCCTTGAAGCGCATCGCGGACACGGCCGCCGCATATGGCAAGCCCTTGACGCTCTGCGGCGAAATGGGTGGCCAGCCGCTCGAGGCCATGGTCCTATTGGCGCTAGGCTTTCGCGGCCTGTCAATGTCGGCCGCCTCAATCGGACGGGTCAAGGCCATGGTGCTCTCGACCAACCTCGCGGAGGCCGAACGTTTCGTCCTTTCGCTCATTAATGAGCTGGACGGCCGCGCCTCCTTGCGCGACAAGCTGCGTGGCTTTGCCGAATCGCGAGGCATTCCCGTTTAGGCAGCCCGGTGGCGCCACTCACGAGTTTCCACAACCTTTTGAAAAGACGGAAATTCGAGAAAGGAACCGAGGATGGCCCTTTGCGATCATTGGGAGTAAAAAAGCGGGTTCCAGTTTTCGGACAAAATTTTCGGACAAAGATGGTGCTAAACAAAGGAAACCGAGCAAAATTTCGTTGGCGTCCTAACGCAATTTTGCCTAGTGCCGTCATCGCCCTCGTTTTCCATTGCTCAAGGCCATGCTGCCCCAAGACAAACTCGATCTCATTCTGCGCCGCCACGAGGAAATCTCCGCGCGTCTGACAGAGGGACCG
>DASQCU010000058.1:0-2070 GCA_035634575.1 Beijerinckia sp. | reverse complement strand
AAAGAGATAGATGGAGGCTGCCTGCGCCCGGGCGATAATGGCGCGGCGGCTGACCCAGCCGCTCGCGACCGCGTGACCGCCGAAAAAGCCGATTGTTATCAGCGCGATCCCGGTAATCGTCAAAGCGAGCACAGGCGAGAGCGTCAGTAAAAGTCCGGCAAACATCAGAAGAACCGCGCTTGCCAGCATGCGTCCACGCCCGAGCCGGCCCGCAAGCCGTCCGAATGTCGGCGATGCCGGTCCCCCGAACAGATAAACGAGGAAAATCGCGCCCGCGGCTCCTTGCCCAAGGTTGAAGGGAGGCCCCAGCAAGCGAAAGCTTGCATAATTATAGACCGTGACAAACCCTCCCATCAGGAGAAAGCCCATCAGAAACAGCCGGCGAAGGCCGCGATCCCTGAAATGGAGCGCGAAGCCGCTGGCGAGACTTGTCCATGAGGGGCGGGGCCCAGCAACGAAATGGCGTGATTTCGGCAGCAGGACGGCAAAGACGGCCGCCGCCGCGATACCGAGACAGCCAATCGTGGCGAGCGCTATGCGCCAAGAGCCCGACCACTCGATAAGAAGGCTCGTCAGCACGCGGCCAGCCATGCCGCCGAAAGCATTGCCCGCAACGTAGAGCCCCATGGCGCCGCCGAGATCGGCCGGATGCACTTCTTCGGCAAGATAGGCCATCCCGACGGCAGGCACACCGCTCAAGGCAATACCTTCAAGCGTGCGGATTGCGAGAAGGAGCCCCCAATTCGTCGCGAAAGCCGAAAGCACCGTGAGAAGGCCGACGCTGAACAGGCAGATTGCCATCATCCCCTTGCGGCCGCGCGTGTCGGAGATCTGCCCGGCGATGAGCATGGCGAGGGCGAGCGTTGCCGTGGTGCAGGATAAAGAGAGGCTCGCTGCGCTGGGACTGATCCCGAAACCAGCGGCAAAGACCGGCATCAAGGGCTGTACGCAGTAAAGGATCGCGAAGGTTGAAAAGCCTGCGGCGAGAAGCGCGAGATTGACCCGGCGGTAGGCATTGCTGCCACGCCGCAGCCGTGCATGAACGTCGCACCGCGGCTCTTCTTCGATCCCATTCTGCAGCTCTTCCCCCTCGATCGCGTTGGCTCCGGCCTGAATTCGCATTCCTTTCCCCTTCGAGTGCCTCGAGGCGCATGCCCACCGCTCGCTGCATAACGCCGGATTACCTCACGATGCCAATCCCATTAAGTTGATTTGGCACGCGTACAGGCGGGAGCCCCTGCGATCCGGATGCTGTGCGGGTAAGTTCTGCCCGATTCCTGCGGCTTTTCAGCCGAAGAAGGCGTGAAGATTTTCCGCCGAAACGGACACCTCAGGCCGGAAAGCACCTCGCGCTCTTGCCTACGCACGAAAAATGCGTATAACGCGCGCTTCGCACCTTTGGCTGGGGGCTGAACGGAAGGCTCGTGCTTCGCGAGCGGGATCGGCGACCGATCTTCCTTCCTGTGTCTCCGCCTTCGTTGTCTGATCGAGCCTTCCGAAAGGCTCGAAGGGCTTTGCGCCAAAGGGTCGCGAGACTTTGATATAGAAAGGCAAGATCCATGGCTCTCTAC
Source organism: Beijerinckia sp. (assembly GCA_035634575.1). GTDB lineage: Bacteria > Pseudomonadota > Alphaproteobacteria > Rhizobiales > Beijerinckiaceae > Beijerinckia. The sequence goes on along the minus strand of DASQCU010000058.1, from coordinate 499 downwards.
GAGCATGTTTATCTTGCTCGTCAGGACATTTCCGCCCAGCAGGTGGAATCCCTGACCGAGCAATTGAAGTCAGTCATTCAATCCTTTGGCGGCACGATCGAAAAGGTCGAATATTGGGGCGTCAAGTCTCTCGCCTATCGCATCAAGAAGAACCGCAAGGCGCATTTTTCGCTTCTGAACATTAATGCGCCTTCCGCCGCTTTGGTCGAGATGGAGCGGCAGATGGGCATCAACGAAGATGTCCTGCGGTTCATGACGATCCGCGTCGAGGAGCTCGAACAAGGCCAATCGGCGATGATGCGCAAGCGCGATGACGATGATCGTGGCGAGCGTGGCGACCGGCCACCCCGGGGTCCGCGTCCCGACCGCGGCGACCGGGACCGTGACCGGGGTCCGCGCCGTCCGCGCGACGAAGTCTCCATGAACGAAGAAGGTAATTTCTGATGGTCACTCCCGCAGCCCCGCGCAGACCCTTCTTCCGCCGCCGCAAGACCTGCCC
>DASQCU010000057.1:0-4544 GCA_035634575.1 Beijerinckia sp. | reverse complement strand
TCTTCGAGCGCGATTTCGACGGGCGCTTGCGCCAAGGCCTCGGGCCGGCTCACTTCGCCAATTCGCGAAGCGAAAGCCGGGTTCTGACCGCCATCGACATAGACCGTCCGGATGGGTTTCAATCCTTGTGCGGCAAGTTCGGCAACCTTGGCCTCATCCTGCCTCGTCTTGGCCGCGACCTCGCTCGCCGCGCCCGACTGCCGGAGGGCTGGACAGGGGCCGGCCGGATCGAAATGCGAACCGTCCGCAGCGGTCGCATTGAAGACATAATGCCTGTCGCAGACGCCGACCGCGACTTCCTGATGCGTCACCTCGAAATGATCGGCGCCTTGCTTCAATTGTTTCCAGAAGGCGATGTTCTGATCGAGCCTATATTTGGCAAGATTTTCCGCCGTCATGCGGAAAGGATAGGATTGCATCTGGATGGCGCGCTGGCCACCGGCGAAACCCTCGCGGGCAATCGCGTAAATCTCGCCAATCTGCGGATCTGTCATCGAGAAACAGCCGGCGGAGGAACAAATGCCATGCACCATGATCGACCCGCCCGTATGGCCTAAGGCGCGGTCATAGGCATTGGGATAGCCGACATTGAAGGAGAGATAATAATTGGAATTGGGATTCATCTGGGCGGGCGTGATCGAGTAGAAGCCTTCCGGCACCTGACGATCGCCTTCGCGCACCTTGGGTCCGAGCTGGCCCGACCAGCGGCACATCGGATAGGTTTTCAGAAGCGCATAACGCCCATCCGGCTTCATCTTCCAGATTTCGAGCTCCGCCTCCTTCTTATAGGTACGGATCAGCACAGGTGCGTTCTGGGTGGTTCCCAGTTCCGCCATCTGTGCCAGAGTTTGCGGCGGAATCGGCGCCCGAGCGCGGGCATTGCTGGCCATTCCGGTGCCGGTTGTCTCGTCACATCCGGCGAGCGAACCAGCCGTCGCGGCAATAAAAATGAAGGCACCGAGGCGGTAAAGAGGATCGGCTTTGGAACTCATTGGCGTCCAACCCGTTTCGTTTCCAGCTAGGAATGCGCCGGTCGGCCGAAGCCCTTCCCGCGCGTTTATCCATGTTCCGCATCATGTTCATTCAAAAGCCAAGGTGCGGCTTTTCGAAGGCGATGCCTCGCATCTCTGGTGTTTTATAAGCGTTATCCTTATAAGAAGGTTACCGCAAGCGGGACGATTGACTTTGTCATCGGGCAAAAATTTTACAGTTTTCTCCCGATATTCAAGAACTTTTCAGTTCGCGCCTGCCTGACCTCCTCGCGGGGCATGCCTGTGAAGGCATCGAGCGCCGCTTCTATCGCATCGCCTGTCGCAGCCACAGCCGCTTCGAGATCGCGATGAGCGCCGCCCACCGGTTCGGGAATGATCTGATCTATGATCCCGAATTTGAGCAGATCTTGGGCGGTGATCTTCATGTTTGTAGCGGCATCCTGCGCGCGCGCCGAATCACGCCAGAGGATCGAGGCGGAGGCTTCCGGCGAGGCGACTGTATAGATCGCATGTTCGAGCATGAGGACGCGGTTGCAGCTCGCGATGGCGATCGCGCCGCCCGATCCGCCCTCGCCCACGATCGCGGCTATGTTCGGCACGCCGAGTGAAAGACAGGCATCGGTCGCACGCGCAATGGCCTCGGCCTGCCCTCGCTCTTCGGCATCGACGCCAGGGAAAGCGCCCGCCGTATCGACAAGCGAGACGACCGGCAGGCCGAAATGATCCGCCAATTGCATGAGGCGCACCGCCTTGCGATAGCCTTCCGGCCGGGCGAGGCCGAAATTATGCTTGATGCGCGCATCGGTATCGGAACCCTTTTCCTGGCCGATGATGCAGATCGAACGGCCGCGAAACCAGCCAAATCCACCAATGATCGCGGCATCCTCGCCAAAATGGCGATCGCCCGCGAGCGGTGTGAAGTCCTGGATAAGCCTTTTGACATAGTCGCTGAAATGCGGCCGCTGCGGGTGCCGCGCGACCTGCGTCTTCTGCCAAGGGGTCAGATTGGCGTAGAGATCGCCGAGCGCCTTGATTGCCTTGGCTTCGAGCTTGGTCAATTCCTCGCCAATGGCGATACTCTCGCCCTCCCCCGCCAAGGCGCGAAGCTCTTCGACCTTGGCCTCGAGATCGGCAACCGGCTTTTCAAAATCAAGATAGCTTCGCATGCGCGCCGAATTCCGTAATGGGGGATGAAGATGGTCCGATCTACCGGAAACGAACCCTGAATCCTGAAGGATTCAGGGTAGATTAGCCGAGAATGCGCCGGAAAGCTGGTTCATATCAGAGACGACATGGGCAGGAAAGCAAGTGTTTTCCGCCTGGAAGCACTTATCGAGAAGAATATTCCATCGTAGCCGATTTTCGAATGAGGTTAATGAAATCCGCGCGCCTTCGCATTGCCAAACATTAAAAAAAGGATATTTGCGATGCGTCGGTAAACCCATGAATATTGGTCGAGGCGGACCGGGGAGTTTCGAACACTAATGAGTATGATTGCGCCCCGGCGCGTGCCTCGTCTTGCGGGATCGGGCGAGTTTGGCTTTGTGCACGGACTTCGCGCCATTGTCGTCAAGCGCTTTTCGAGTTTCGCCTCTCTTCTTCTTCGTATTTCGGGTTGTGCCCTGATGGCTCCACTGCTGGCAGGCTGCATTCCGACGGCGCAGGCGCCGGATCTCGATCTCGATGTCCCCACCACCTATCGCGCCAGCGGCTCGCCATCGCCGAAGAACCTGCCAGGTGCCGATTGGTGGACGAATTTTCACTCGGCCGAGCTCAGCCGCTTCATGCGCGAGACCGAGACCGGCAATTTCGATATAGCCGCGGCGGTTGCGCGGATCATCGAAGCCGATGCCGCCGCGAGAGTCACCGGGTCCGCCCTCCTGCCGAGCCTGACCGGAAATGCCTCGGTGACGCACAACCAGTCACCTTCCTTCTCCAGTGTCGGCGGCGGCACACCGCGCACACTTTATGTCGCATCGCTCAACGCGAGCTATATTGTCGATTTCTGGGGCAAGAACCGGGCGGCCTTGCAGGCAGCGGAAGAGACAGCATTCTTCCGCCGATGGGACCACGACACGGTGGCCCTGACGGCGCTGTCGTCAACCGGGACGACCTATCTCGCAGTGCTCGGTGCGCGCGAACGCATCGGCTATGCCAATGAGGATCTGCAAGCGGCGACCCGGATTCTCACTCTCATCAGGGACCGCGTCAAATTCGGGACCGCCAACTCGCTGAACGAGGCGCAGCAGGTCGCGCTCGTGGAAAATTTGCGTGCCTCCATCCCGCCCTTGCAGCAAATCGCCGACCAGAATATCGCCGCGCTCGGCGTGCTTATAGGCCGCGCGCCGGAACGCATCAGCGTCGCCGCCAATTCCCTGCAAAAGATCGCGGTTCCGCGCATCGCCGCGGGGCTTCCTTCACAATTGTTGGTCGAACGTCCCGACGTGCAGGCGGCCGAAGCGCAATTGGCCGCGGCCCATGCAGATCTCGTTTCGGCGCGGGCGGCCTTCTTCCCGCAAATCCAGTTGACCGGCCAGGGCGGCTTCGAAAGCCTTGCGTTGCAGTCTTTCTTTTCGCCGGGCTCGGGACTCTATTCCGTGGCCGCCGGGCTGACCCAGCCGATCTTCGACGCAGGCCTATTACAGGCCAATTTCGACCAGACGAAAGGGACGCAGGACGAGCTTCTCGCCGATTACCGCAAGGCCGTCATCACGGCCTTCAGCGATGTCGAGAAAGCCCTGGTCGCGATGCGCGATCTCGCCAAGGAGGAAGCCACGCTGCGGCTGTCTCTCGATGCGTCGCGGCGCGCCTTCAATCTCGCCGAGGACCAGCTTCGTGCGGGAACGATTGATTATGTGACCGTGCTGCAGACACAACAGACGCTTTTTTCGACATTGGACACGCTTTCACAGGTGCGGCTCGCGCATCTTCAGGCAGCCGTCACCCTATATCAGGCACTCGGCGGCGCATGGCAGGGACGAACGGGGAGCGGAACATGAGCGCGAAACGATCCGGCACGTTTGCAAAAGGAGCTTTTGCAATATGAAGAAAATCTGGCGGGCCCTGATCTGGCTCGGTGTCATCGCAGGCGTGCTCGTGCTGCTGTCGCCGGTCTTTACCAATCGCTTCGCAGGCGCGGCCCGGCAGGATTACGACCGGCGGAACGGGGCGGGATTGGCTATTCCCGTTCTCACGGCTGCCGCACGCACCGTTGACGTGCCTGTCTTTATCGAGGGTGTCGGCTCCGGCAAGGCCTGGAATTCGGTCCTCGTTCGCAGCCAGGTGGATGGCGTTCTCCAGAAGCTCCTGTTCAACGAAGGTCAGGATGTCCATCGCGGCGATCCGCTCGCGAAGATCGATCCCGTCCTCTATCAGGCGCAGCTCGATCAGGCGATCGCGAAAAAGGCGCAGGACGAAGCACAACTCGCCAATGCCCGGCTCGATCTCCAGCGCTACATCAATCTCGCCGCCACCAACGCGGTCAACAAGCAGCAGCTCGATACGCAACGCGCCACGGTCGAGCAACAGGAAGCCCTTGTGAAATATGACGCG
>DASQCU010000056.1:0-1953 GCA_035634575.1 Beijerinckia sp. | reverse complement strand
CAGCGATAAGGACGAACACGACCGTTAAGGGATTAGCTGACGCCGAATGGCGCAGGGTATAGAATGTTATGATTGCTAAAAGCGCCTGGTGTCGGAAATCGTGCATTAGCTGTTTCGGTCGCCAGTAACACCCGATGGTTGACCACGACGAGCCGCCTCGCGGAATTCGCACCCAATTGGAACGCGATGTCGCTCATTCATCAAGCGAGTTTCAGATACTCGTTGATGGCGTACGCGAATACGCCATCTTTATGATCGACCTGCGCGGCCACGTAATGAGCTGGAACAGCGGCGCCGCTCGCATCAAAGGTTATACCAGCGAAGAAGTTGTCGGCCAGCACTTCTCGATTTTTTACACGGAAGCGGATCGCCAGAAAGGCATTCCTGATCTGGCCTTGCAGCGGGCAGCGCAGGACGGAAAATTCGAGAACGAGGGTTGGCGCAGACGAAATGATGGATCGGAATTTTGGGCTAGTGTGGTTATCAGCCCGATCTATGACGAGGACGGGCGGCCGTTTGCGTTCGCCAAAATTACGCGCGATCTGACGGAACGGCACCAAGCGCAAGAGGTAGTGGACCAAGCCCGCGAGCGCCTGCTGCAAGCACAAAAAATGGAAGCAGTCGGTCAGCTAACGGGCGGCATTGCGCATGATTTTAACAATCTGCTGATGGTCATCATCGGCAATCTTCAAACTGCTCTACACAATGCTGAGTCGCAAAAGCCTTCTATGACCCGCCAACGGCGCACCATCAGCGCGGCGCTACGCGGCGCCCAACGGGCCGCAACGCTGACGCAGCGCTTGCTTGCGTTCTCACGGCGGCAACCGCTCAATCCGAAACCTCTGGACATGAATAAGTTCATCGCCGGCGAGGTCGAGTTTCTGCAACGCAGTTTAGGCGAGACTATCGAGGTCCTCGCAGTTGGCGGCGCCGGAGTTTGGCAAGTAGAGGCGGATCGGGACCAGCTTGAAGCTACTCTGCTCAATTTGGCGGTCAACGCGCGCGACGCCATAGGCGACAAGCGCGGCGGAAAGCTGACGATAGAGACCAGCAATGCCTTTCTCGATGAGGACTATTGCCGCGCCAATCCTGAGGTGCGACCTGGGCAATACGTGCTGGTCGCCGTCACCGACAATGGAACGGGAATGACGAAGGACGTCATCGACCGAGCCTTCGAGCCCTTCTTCTCGACAAAGCCGGCAGGGCAAGGCACTGGTCTTGGGCTTAGCCAAGTGTATGGCTTCATCAAACAATCTAGCGGCCACATCAAGATTTACAGCGAGTCGGACCACGGCACGACCGTCAAAATCTATCTACCCAGACTTGAAAGCCAACTTGCCTTTGATGAACCGGAGGATCTGCAACAACCCGTAGAGGGTGAACGAGGCGAGATGATCCTGGTCGTCGAAGATGATGAGGACGTATGTTCTTTTCTGGTCGAAACGCTGCGCGATCTCGATTACGGCGTACTGCCTGCGCATGATGCGGCAGCCGGACTCGGCTTTATCAAACAGCCCGGCATTCGCATCGATCTTATGCTGACGGATGTCGTATTACCGGGCATGAGCGGACGCGATCTTGCGCGCGAAGCCATCAAGACTCGACCCAATCTGAAAGTTCTCTTTATGACAGGTTATTCACGCAACGCGATTGTTCATCAAGGTCGACTCGATTCGGGCGTTGAACTTATCCAAAAGCCGATCACGCAAGACCAGCTCGCCACACGAATCCGAAGTTTATTGGATTGGCGCGAGAAACCAATTTGATCCATTGCGCTTGAGCTTGTGCAGTACAGCAGATGTCCGCCTTTACCACTCGAAGAGCGGACATTTGATCGGTGCTTCCTGGGACTATCCTTTCTTCATGAACCGCCGCACCTGTTCAACGGGCCAATCCTTGCTTGCTTTGATCACACGCACCCGTGAGCCATCAGCTTGATCGATAAGCGCGTGG
>DASQCU010000055.1:0-5450 GCA_035634575.1 Beijerinckia sp. | reverse complement strand
ATTGCGGCCGATCCTGGCGCCATTCAAAAGCGTGGCGCCCATCCCGATCAGGCTGTTTTCCGCGATGGTGCACCCGTGCAGGATCACGCGATGACCAATCGTGCAATCGGCGCCGATCGTCAGCGGAGAGCCCATGTCGGTATGGAGGACCGAACCATCCTGAATATTCGTGCGCGCGCCGATGTGAATTTCCTCATTATCGCCGCGCAAGATCGCGCCAAACCAGATCGAGGCATCCTCATCGAGGCGCACCTTGCCGATGACCTCAGCATTGGGCGCGATCCAGTAGCGATGCGGCTCCGGGAGGACGGGGGCGACACCATCGAGCGTATAAAGGGGCATGATCCAGCGTCTCGCGGAGGTCAGAAATCCTCAAGATCGAAATCGAGGATGGCCATCTGGAAGGTGAAGGTCTTGCCCTTCGGATCATCCGCCGAGATGACGCCGAGAAAATCCTCGCCCGCGTTCAATTCGACCGAATCGCTCTTCTTGGCGCGGGGGACGATCTTCAACTTGTCATTATCGAAAAGCCGGCGAAGATAATCCTGCAAGACCGGGCGCTCGACCGGAACCTTCATCGCGAAGGCGAAGGAGCGATCGCCGTCTTCGTCATCCACCTCGATCGTCCCGATCTGGCGCTCACCGAGATGCACCTCGGCATCGTCCGGATTTTTCCGGGCCTGCGTCACCTTGATGCCTTGATTGGCGAAGGTTTCCCGCAGAAATCCCTGTAGTTTACGTAGTTCCGCCTTGTCCAAGACGCTCTCCGAAGCCGAAAGAGTGGTGGACTTGCCAGAAAAAGCGGCGCGCTGCAACCTTGTTCCGGCACGCCTTCACTTCGGGTCGGGCATTGCCGCGAGCATTTGATCCATGAAGCGCGAGGGCTCCGCGCAGCCTGCCTCGCCGACGATCCGTGCAGGCACACCCGCCACCGTCTTGTGGTCCGGCACGGGCTGCAAGACGACAGAGCCCGCCGCAATGCGCGAGCAACGGCCGATTTCAATATTGCCTAGAATCTTCGCACCGGCGCCAATCAAAACGCCAGGCCTGATCTTGGGATGCCGGTCGCCCCTCTCCTTGCCAGTGCCTCCCAAGGTTACGTCCTGGAGCATGGACACGTCATCCTCGATCACGGCTGTCGAGCCGACAACGAGACCGGTTGCGTGATCGAGAAATATGCCTTTGCCGAGTTTCGCGGCAGGATGAATATCGGTCTGGAAAACTTCAGACGAACGGCTTTGCAGATAAAGCGCGAAATCCTCGCGTCCCGCCTTCCACAGCCCATGCGCGAGGCGATGCGTCTGGATCGCGTGAAACCCCTTGAAAAAGAGCACCGGCTCCAGAACCCGCGTGCAGGCCGGATCGCGGTCCACCACGGCGGCAATGTCGGCGCGAAAGGCCTCCGCGATTGAAGGATCATGCGCGATGATTTCGAGATAGGTCTGGCGGATCAAATCGCCCGGAACGTCCGGATGGCCGAGCCGCGCCGCGATCCTGTGGACAATGGCGGTTTCCAGACATTCGTGATTGAGAATTGTCGAGAAGAGGAAACCGGCAAGTTCCGGCTCGCGCCGCACTGTGCTTTCTGCTTCGAAACGCAGCCGCGAGAAAATCGGATCCGTCCGCCCGAGACCAACCACCTTTGCTGTGGCTTGCGAAGCACAACTCATCGCGCCTCTCCGGAAAAGCTCTGCTTGTTCATAATCTCAACTTTCCCGAACGAAAAGATTTTTTCTTCTTTCACGGCCTCTGTAGCAAAAACTCGACCACACCTTGCTTATAAACCTTATCGCCGACGGCGCGGTTATGATCGCGCCCCGGAATCGCCAGCACACGCGCCGCCGGCAGCATTGCGGCGAGCCCCTCGGCGCTGCCTGCCACATCATCCTCTGTCCCAATCGCGACAAGGACCGGAACGTTGATCTTTCCCACCTGCTCCTTGGTGAGTGGCGCCCGCGACCCGCGCATACAGGCGGCGAGCGCTTTCAAATCGCTTTTCGTCGCCTCGGCGAAGCTGCGAAACATGCGCTGCATCGGATCGGTCAGATCATCGAGCGAGGGCGCCTCCATAGCATCGGCTATGCCAACCGGCAGGCCGGCGCCATCGACGAGATGGTGGCCAAGCCCGCCAAGAACCGCCGAACGAACCCGGTCTGGGTGGGCAAGCGCCAGAGAGGCCGTGATCCGCGCGCCCATGGAATAGCCCATGACATCGGCCCGCTCGATCCCCAGTTGATCGAGAAGTGCGCGCGCATCCTCGGCCATTTTCGGGATGGCGTAATCGGCGGGATCATAGAATTTCTCGCTGCGCCCGTGGCCGCGATTGTCGAGGGCGATGACCCGGCGCCCTGCCGCCGTCAGGGTTTTCACCCAAGCCGGGAATACCCAATTGACCGCATGGGTGGAAGCAAACCCGTGGATGAGCAGGATCGGCTCGTTCCGATCGCCCGCTTCCGGGGCCTCATCAATATAGGCCAGCCGCACGCCCTTGGCCGAAAATTCAAGCATCGCACGTCCTTATAGTCGGATCGCTCTCATCGATCCTTGGCATTACAGCGCGAAACATAGCCAGACCCCGCGTGAGATCAAGCCGGGGCTTGAGCGGGACAGATGGCGCAAAGCTTGCTATTCAACGCGCGAATGGACAAGGCCGGGGCAGCGCCATGAAAACCTTTCTCGATTGGTCGGCTTACGACACTTATGGCATGGGCGACGCCTATTCCGGCATCCCGGCGACCGGCGGAAATTACGCCAAGGCCGTGGCGGTCTGCATGCACAGCCGCGATTGCCAGCACGAGGGCAAGGGCGTGATGTGCCCGAGCTATCGCATCACCGGCGATCGCGCCCATTCGACCGAGGCGCGCGTCGCCTCCTTCAAGGCCGCACTCAACGGCGAATATGGCGATAAATCCTTCGACGATCCGCGCCTTGCGGAGTCGATGGATCTTTGCGTCTCGTGCAAGGCCTGCAAGAAGGAATGCCCGAGCTCGGTCGATATGACCTTGATCAAGACCGAATATCTCGCCCAGCGTCATGAAATCATGGGCGTGCCGCGCCGAACCTGCATTTTCGGCGGCCTGCCGCATTGGGCGGGGCGCTATCGCGGGCTTCTGCGCCTGATGATCAAGCTGCGCAACAGCTCCGCCGCCCTGGCGAAGCTCGCTGAAAGCTGGTTCGGCATTACTTCGCGCCGGCCGCTCCCCGCGCTTGCCCCCAAGGCCTTTTCCGGCGCGGCTGTTTCAGGCGAGGGCGAACGCGGCGAGGTTATCCTTTTCGTCGATACGTTCTGCCATCATTTCGATCCTGAAATCGCCGAAGCCGCGACCACGATCCTCACCACTGCGGGTTATAAGGTCCGCATCGCCAAGCCCGCGCCGGACGATGCCGAACCCGACCGGCCGCTTTGCTGCGGCCGCACGTTCCTGACAACAGGCATGGTCGAAAGCGCCCGTCATGAGGGCAAGCGGGTGCTCGCCGCCTTCCGCTCGGAAATCGAGAATAAGACGCCGATCATCGGGCTTGAGCCCTCCTGCCTGCTCTCGCTGCGCGACGAACTCTACAGCATGGGGCTTGGCGCCGAAGTCGGCGACCTCGGCAAGCAGCTTTATTTGCTCGAAGAATTTCTGGTGCGCGAACACACGCGGGGCCTTCGCCTGCCCCTGAAGCCCTTGAACCTGCCGAAGGCGCTGTTGCACGGCCATTGCCATCAAAAGGCGTTCGGCGTCATGAAGGCGACGCGCAAGGTGCTCACCTGGATTCCAGAGTTCAAATTCGATCTCATTGAATCGAGCTGCTGCGGCATGGCGGGAAGCTTTGGCCTCGAAGCCGAACATTACGACGCCTCGCTCAAAATGGCCGAGATCTCGCTTTTGCCCGCCGTGCGCGCGGAGGCGGAAGCGCCGATCATCGCCAATGGGTTCTCGTGCAGGCACCAGATCGAGCACGGCGCCGGGCGGCCATCAAGACATATTGCGCTGCTGCTCAGGGACGCGCTGGCGGTGGGCTGAGCCCGCCTTGCCGCCGCTCAGCTGTCGTCAATGCTCCACCGGGCGACCTCTATCCCCTCATTGTCCAGGATACGGAATCCATGCGGCAAAGGCTTGTGCACGCGCTGGACGATCACGTTGGAGAAGAGCGACTTCGCGTGCGCGACGACCTGATCGAGTCTGGTCATGTCGGTCATCATCCGGTCGAGGACTTCGGGCGGGGCACCTTCCTGTGACGGCCCGACGAATTCGATCCCAAACATGGGCGCCTCCGGCTTGCTATTTTCTTTCAATTCAGTCGGAAAATGCCTTTAGCCTTTTGACTTACGACCTGTTTCAAAAGCACCGCCTCATCTTGAGGAGCAGGCAAAGCCTGCCTCTCGAAGCCTCATCCTGAGGAGCCACGAAGTGGCGTCTCGAAGGATGACTTCCAGCGTTCCCTCAAGCCGCCCTCGTCCTTCGAGACGCGCCTTCGGCGCTCCTCAGGATGAGGGCTTGGACGGCACCAACCTTTTGACTTAACGCATTTTCTTCCAGCATCTCATGGCATTTGGGATTGCTCGAAGCAAAGTCAATCCAAGCGCGACTGCTCTTGTTGCCGATGAATGGCAAGAGTAATATTCAGCCGTTCAAGAAACCTGTTTTGCGCCAATATGCTAAGCTCGCGGCGAGCGAGCCTCCCTTTGAGGAGAATTGCAATGGCAAAAAGTCAGCTTCGCAGCAATCGAGAACCCAAAAAGCCCAAAAAAGCAAAGCCGAAGGAAATTGCCGCGGCCGCGCCCTCCACACTGGAGAAGCTGGTCGCCGCCGCAGCCACCAAGAAGAAATAGCATCACGGCGGCCCCAACCGATCCGAGTTTTGCCTTGCCATTCGCGATATGGCAGGGAGAGGGAGGCATGTGCGCCATAAGCGTCACGCGCCGCAGCCATTCCAACCCTTAAATGGAACGGCTGACCCCAGCCTGAACCGAAATCGAAGTCAAGGACGGCCCAAAGGGCCGCCGCCTCCGGCGGCCGAAGGTCCTTGAGTTCGATTTCGCTTCAGGCTCTCCTGCCGCCGTGCCATTCAAGGGGAGTTGTCGCTCTCGGCGAGCGCAAGCGATTTATCGGACTTAAGGGCAATTGATAGTATCTTGCAATGATGATTAGGTTTCGGCATCCTCATTCTCAGAGAGCGACGCTAGGGACGACTCCATCTCTTCATTATTTTGAATAATTGTCTTAAGTAATACGACAAATTTTTCAGAAAATTTATTTGTTTTGTTATTTATACCAGTTTTAAATGCGATGTGATACTCGTTATCTGATGCCTTTATGTCGTAGCCTACAGCCTTGTTAGCTTCGGGGAGTAATTTATTAGCGCCATGCCAGCTTTTAAACCCTAGCATCTGGCCAACTTTGGATAGCAGATAAGGGTATTGGATATTTGCATTACTTACATTACTTATGCCTAACACCATCGCA
>DASQCU010000054.1:0-9259 GCA_035634575.1 Beijerinckia sp. | reverse complement strand
TGCGTTCGCTGGGCCTTAATGTCGAGCTGAGCATGGCGCCGAAGTTGGTCGAGAGCCCACCGCCGGCCGAGGTCGCTGAATAAAGGAAGAGTTGAACCGCGACGGCAGGGACGCAAGCCGCGCGTCCGGCCGCCGGGTGTTTTGGTTTCCGGCAAGCGGGCCCGGCGTCATGACGCTGCTGGCCCGAGCATAAGGAGATGGACATGAATCAAGAGGTCATGAATCTCTTCAATCCGGTCGTACAGCCACAGGCCTTCGACCAGATTCAAATTTCGATCGCGAGCCCGGAGAAGATTCTGTCGTGGTCCTTCGGCGAAATCAAGAAGCCGGAAACGATCAATTATCGTACATTCAAGCCTGAGCGCGATGGTCTGTTCTGCGCCCGTATCTTCGGGCCGATCAAGGATTACGAATGCTTGTGCGGCAAGTACAAGCGTATGAAATATAAGGGCGTCATCTGCGAGAAATGCGGCGTCGAAGTCACTCTTTCACGCGTGCGGCGCGAGCGCATGGGGCATATTTCGCTGGCGGCTCCGGTTGCGCATATTTGGTTTTTGAAGTCGTTGCCTTCGCGTATCGGCCTTCTGCTCGATATGACCCTGAAGGACCTCGAGCGGATTCTCTATTTCGAATCCTATATCGTGCTCGATCCGGGTCTGACGCCCTTGAAGGACCGTCAGCTCCTTAACGAGGAAGACTATCTGCGCGCCCAGGATGAATATGGCCAGGATAGTTTCACGGCTTTTATCGGCGCGGAAGCGATCCGTGAAATCCTGCGCAATATGGATCTTCCGAGGATCGCGGAGGATCTCAAGGTTGAGATCGCTCAATCGACGACCGAGCTCAAGCCGAAGAAGCTCGCCAAGCGCTTGAAGATCATCGAGGCCTTCATGCATTCCGGCAATAAGCCCGAATGGATGATTCTCACCGAGATTCCGGTCATCCCGCCGGATCTGCGCCCGCTCGTGCCGCTCGATGGCGGCCGTTTCGCAACTTCCGATCTCAACGATCTCTATCGCCGTGTCATCAACCGCAATAATCGCCTGAAACGGCTTATCGAATTGCGCGCACCGGACATTATCGTGCGCAACGAAAAACGCATGTTGCAGGAAGCGGTCGATGCTCTGTTCGACAACGGCCGGCGCGGCCGCGTCATAACCGGCGCCAACAAGCGGCCGTTGAAGTCGCTTGCGGATATGTTGAAGGGCAAGCAGGGCCGGTTCCGTCAGAACCTGCTTGGCAAGCGCGTCGATTATTCGGGCCGTTCCGTCATCGTCGTCGGTCCGGAATTGAAGCTGCATCAATGCGGCCTGCCGAAGAAGATGGCGCTCGAACTTTTCAAGCCCTTCATTTATTCGCGCCTCGACGCGAAGGGTCTTTCCGCGACGGTGAAACAGGCAAAGAAGCTCGTCGAAAAGGAGAAGCCCGAGGTCTGGGACATCCTCGACGAAGTCATTCGCGAGCATCCCGTGATGCTCAATCGCGCGCCAACCTTGCATCGTCTCGGCATTCAGGCTTTCGAACCCAAGCTGATCGAAGGCAAGGCCATCCAGCTGCATCCGCTCGTCTGCGCGGCGTTCAATGCCGACTTCGACGGCGATCAAATGGCCGTCCATGTGCCGCTTTCGCTCGAGGCGCAGCTTGAAGCCCGCGTGCTCATGATGTCGACGAACAATATCCTGCATCCGGCCAATGGTCAGCCGATCATCGTGCCGTCACAGGATATCGTGCTCGGCCTTTATTATGTTTCGCTGATGCGTGACGGCGAGCCGGGGCAGGGCATGATGTTCGCCAATATGGGCGAGATCGAACATGCCTTGCATGCCAAGGCAATCACCTTGCACACCAAGATCAAGGGCCGCGCCTGGACCTATGATGCGGATGGTCAGCGGGTATCGAAAATTTTCGATACTACGCCTGGCCGCCTGATCCTTGGCCAGCTTCTGCCGAGGCACAACAAGATCCCCTTTGACGTCGTGAACAAGCTCATGACGAAGAAAGAGATCTCGAACATGATCGACATCGTCTACCGCAATTGCGGGCAGAAGGAGACGGTCATTTTCTGCGACCGGATCATGGCCTTGGGCTTCCGCGAGGCCTTCAAGGCGGGCATCTCCTTCGGCAAGGACGACATGGTCGTGCCCGAGACGAAGCCGCGCATCATCGAGGAGACGACTGCGCTCGCCAAGGAATATGAGCAGCAATATAATGACGGTCTGATCACCCAGGGCGAGAAATATAACAAGGTTGTCGATGCCTGGGCGAAATGTTCGGACAAGCTTGCCGAAGAAATGATGGGCCGCATCTCTGCCGTTCAGAAGGATGATGACGGCCGCGACAAGCCGATCAATTCGATTTACATGATGTCGCATTCGGGCGCGCGTGGTTCGCCAACCCAGATGAAGCAGCTTGCCGCGATGCGTGGGTTGATGGCCAAGCCCTCCGGCGAGATCATTGAAAGCCCGATTATCTCGAACTTCAAGGAAGGCCTCACCGTGCTCGAGTATTTCAACTCGACCCATGGTGCGCGTAAGGGCCTTGCCGATACAGCCTTGAAGACGGCCAACTCCGGCTATCTCACCCGCCGTCTCGTTGACGTCGCTCAGGATTCGATCATCACGACGGTCGATTGCGGTTCCGAGAATGGTATCCGTATGCGGGCGATCATCGATGCGGGCCACATTGTGGCCTCGCTGGCAACGCGCATTCTCGGCCGTACGGCTGCGGAAGAGTTGAGAGATTCCGACGGCGCGACCATCGTCAACGCGGGTGAAATGATCGAGGAGTCGCATATTGATCGCATCAATGCGGCCGGCATCCAGGAGGTGAAGATCCGCTCGGTTCTCACCTGCGAGGCGAAGAATGGCGTCTGCGCGAAGTGCTATGGCCGCGATCTCGCCCGAGGAACTCCGGTCAATATGGGTGAAGCGGTCGGCGTCATCGCGGCGCAATCGATCGGTGAACCCGGCACGCAGCTCACGATGCGCACCTTCCATATCGGCGGCGCGGCGCAGATCGCGGATCAATCCTTCATCGAATCGAATTTCGAGGGGACCGTGAAGATCCGCAACCGGCATCTCGCGCGAAATTCCGAAGGCGATCTCATGGTCATGGCGCGCAATGTTGCCGTGGTCATCGAGGGGCCGGATGGTGTCGAACGCGCGGTGCATCGCGTCCAATATGGCTCGCGATTGAGAGTCGATGAAGGCGACAAGATCAAGCGGGGCCAGCGCATTGCCGAGTGGGACCCTTATACGCGGCCGATCCTGACGGAGATCGACGGCGCGATCGGCTTCGAGGATCTCGTCGAAGGCTCGTCGATGACCGAGACCATCGACGAGGCGACGGGTATTGCCAAACGCATGGTCATCGATTGGCGGCTCAGCCAGCGTTCCGCAACTTTGAAGCCGGCGATCGTGATCAAGACCGCCGATGGCAAGATAGGTAAACTGCAGCGTGGCGGCGACGCGCGCTATACGCTTCCCGTCGATTCGATCATCGGCGTCGATCCGGGCGGTTCGGTCAAGGCGGGTGATATTATCGCGCGTATCTCGATGGAATCCGCTAAAACGCGCGACATTACCGGCGGTCTGCCGCGGGTCGCGGAATTGTTCGAGGCGCGCCGTCCGAAGGATCACGCGATCATTGCGGAAGCTTCGGGCACGGTGCAATTTGGTCGTGACTACAAAAACAAGACCAGGATTTCGATCGTGCCGCACGAAGAAGGTGCGGAGCCGATTGAATATCTGATCCCCAAGGGCAAGCACATCCATCTTCAGGACGGCGACGTCGTGGAGAAGGGCGACTATATTGTCGATGGCAATCCCGCCCCGCATGACATTCTAGCCATCAAGGGCGTCGAGGAGCTTGCCGCTTATCTCGTCAATGAGATCCAGGAAGTCTATCGTCTGCAGGGCGTGAGCATCAACGACAAGCATATTGAGGTGATTGTCCGGCAGATGCTGCAAAAGGTCGATATAGTCGAACCGGGCGATACCGACTTCCTTGCGGGCGAGCAGGTCGATCAGATGGAGCTCGACGAGGCAAATGCCAAGGTCCTCGCGGAAGGCGGGAAGCCTGCCTCGGGGACCCCGGTTCTGCTTGGCATCACAAAGGCTTCGCTGCAAACGCGGTCGTTCATCTCGGCGGCCTCCTTCCAGGAGACGACACGCGTCCTGACCGAAGCAGCCGTCAACGGCAAGGCGGATACGCTCGAGGGCTTGAAAGAAAATGTCATCGTCGGCCGGCTAATTCCGGCGGGGACCGGTGCAGCCATGGCGAAGCTCCGCCGCGTCGCCGCGATGCGCGACGAGATGATTCTCGCGCAAAAGGCGGAAACCTCGACCGCGGCATTGCCGCCGCCATTATTGCCGCCAGCTGCGGTGCCGATGGAAAAATGAGCTCCTTGTGGTCCAACGATCATAAAGCATGACCGTTGGACCATTCTGGACTTTTCGGCTCACTCTTTGAAGAGGCGAAAATTGAAGAAAAGAACCAAGGACCGCGCCCTGCGACCCTCAGTCTCAATCGACACCATCGAAGTTCACGGATTGCGACGCGAGAAAGACACGGCGTAAGCACCGTTACGAATGTCGATCATTGGATCATCGGATGGCTCGATGCCGTCGAGGAGCTGCCCAGGCAGAAATAGCAGCTGTTTCTGAGCCTCAGTGCTATTCGGCACGGCTTTGTTGATCGTAATCACCCCAAGTTCCGCGACTTTATCATTTTCTGGCCAAGGGCGCGAAGGATCCTTCGTCGAATCAGCTGGCCCGGCAAGTTGCGCCATCAGGTGGAATCGCACGGGTCCATGAGCCAGACGTGCCGGCAGTTCGTCGATCAGGAAATCCGGGGCCTGTTTAGCGGCCTCGGTCTCGGTCAGATGCACCACTTTCTCTGGCTCAATGATGTAGCGCACCGCCTGCTTTCCACCGGACTTATTCACGAAAACGAATGCGTTGATCCCATAATATTCCTCATCGGCGAAGCTTGATGGTGTTTGCGACGTTGCAAAGGCGAGTGGCACGGTCGGATGGCTTGCAACGAACTGCTCGAATTTCGTGGGCTTGGCTGCATCCGGCGGGCTATCGGCTAGCGCGAGCAGCAAGTCACGGAAATCCTCGCTATTCGCGACAGGGAAGAATTTCAGCGAGATAAGCACCATGTCGGTTTCGCTGCCATCGGGCAGGTGGAATTTGATCGCCATTCCATGTGGAATCGCGTCATTTGACCCATCCGGCAGATTGGGGATGCCGGTTGAGTCGGAAAACCGGACAGTCACGGGAATCGTGTCCCCCGTGAACAACGCCGCCTTGCTGAGCGATGCGGCCTGGGGCGAGGCCTTGAAGCTCCCTTCGGTCACTATGCCTTTTGCATGATTGGCGCGAAAGCCAGGATGAACGCCATAGAGCTTGTTCATAGCGTCAACAAGTTCAGTTTCTATGGACGTGTCTTGAGCAAAAACAGGTCCAATACTACCTATCAACATTAAACCAGCAGCGAAAAATCCAAGCTTGTTCCTCGCCATAACCGACCTCTATCATAGCTGATTTTAAAATTACTTACGTTCCTGAAGCATACACAAAGCCAATGCTATCAGCTCACATCGCCAAGGCAACCCGGCCCAAGCGCATCTCCTCCGGCAATCCGGCCTAGCTGCGCACATTGGATGGCTCTACAAGATGCAAGCAGATTGGCTTTTCGGATCGCATCTATCACAACAGCGACGTGTTTGATCGGTTTTTGCTGTTGAGAGGGTTGACGCGCGAATGCTCGGCCATTAAGTTCCGCCCACTTTCGACAGGCAGTAGGTTTTTTGCTTTCAGGGCGACTCGCCCCGAACCTTTCCAAACCTAAACGCTGTCGGCTTCAGCGACTGACAAGTCAATGCGATCTGTGGCTAGGCTGCCGATCACCGAGATGCAAGACTGCTGCAGCTTTCTGCGGGCGGTCCTCTGCTCAGTTCCAGTGCCGGAAGCCTTTGCGGGCTGAGGGCGCTGAGTTGTTTGCGTTTCTGCGTAGGGTTATCCTTGCGCCATGAACGGGTCTGGCGTGCCTGACCCCGAAACTTGGATTTGGTTTAGAAAGACAAAGCATGCCGACGATCAGCCAATTGATCCGCAAGCCGCGACACGAAAAGACCTATCGCGAAAAGGCCCGCCATTTGGGAGCCTGTCCGCAAAAGCGCGGGGTCTGCACGCGCGTCTATACCACGACACCGAAGAAGCCAAATTCGGCGCTGCGAAAGGTGGCCAAGGTTCGGCTGACCAATGGATTTGAGGTCATTGGCTATATTCCGGGCGAAGGTCACAACTTGCAGGAGCACTCTGTTGTCATGATCCGCGGCGGGCGCGTGAAGGATCTGCCTGGTGTGCGCTATCACATTCTTCGTGGCGTCCTCGATACGCAGGGTGTCAAAAACCGCAAACAGCGGCGTTCGAAATACGGTGCAAAGCGCCCGAAATAAGATATTTTATCGAGTCCCGAGTGGGACTTTGGAGCGCGGTTTGACTGCCATCCGCGCAAGAGGAAATCGGACGGAGCTTAACAGATGTCGCGCCGCCATAGCGCCGAAAAGCGGGAAATCATTCCGGACGCCAAGTTCGGCGATGTCGTTCTGACCAAATTCATGAACTCGATCATGTATGACGGCAAAAAATCGATCGCTGAGGCGATCGTTTATGGGGCCTTCGACATTATCGAACAGAAGACCCGGTCGGAGCCGCTTCCGATTTTCCGGCAGGCGCTGGAAAATGTTGCGCCCTCCATCGAGGTTCGTTCGCGTCGCGTCGGCGGCGCCACCTATCAGGTGCCCGTCGAGGTGCGCACCGAGCGGCGTCAGGCGCTCGCCATTCGCTGGATCATCACGGCGGCGCGGGGGCGCAATGACAAGACCATGGTGGATCGTCTCTCGGCGGAGCTGATGGACGCCGCCAATAACCGTGGAAACGCGGTCAAGAAGCGGGAAGACACGCATCGCATGGCCGAAGCCAACCGCGCCTTTTCGCATTATCGCTGGTAGACAACGAGGAAGCGCACTGCGCTCGAAGGGATTTTATCATGCCTCGCAGCCACCCGATCGAAGACTACCGCAATTTCGGCATCATGGCCCATATCGACGCGGGCAAGACGACGACGACGGAGCGCATCCTCTATTATTCCGGGAAGTCGCATAAGATCGGTGAAGTCCACGATGGCGCCGCGACGATGGACTGGATGGAGCAGGAGCAGGAGCGTGGCATTACGATCACCTCCGCTGCGACGACTACGATTTGGAACGGCAAAAGGCTGAACATTATCGACACGCCCGGCCACGTCGATTTCACGATCGAGGTCGAGCGTTCGCTGCGTGTGCTCGATGGCGCGGTCTGTGTTCTCGACGGCAACCAGGGCGTCGAACCTCAGACGGAAACCGTTTGGCGCCAGGCCGACAAATATAACGTGCCCCGCATTGTCTTCGTCAACAAGATGGACAAGATAGGTGCGGACTTTTTCCGATGCGTCGAAGATATCAAGAACAAGGTAGGTGGCCGGCCGGTCTGCATCCAATTGCCGATCGGCTCGGAAGCCGATTTCAAGGGCATTGTCGATCTCGTCCGCATGAAAGCGGTCGTGTGGGAAGATGAAGCGCTCGGCGCGAAATATCATGATGCCGAAATCCCGGCGGATCTCAAGGACAAGGCGCTCGAATATCGCAATGCCCTGATCGAGGCAGCCGTCGAACTCGACGACGATGTCATGACTGCCTATCTCGATGGCGTTGAACCGGATGAAGCTACGCTCAAGCGGCTGATCCGCAAGGCGGTCCGGCAGATTAGCTTCATTCCGATCCTATGCGGCTCGGCCTTCAAGAACAAAGGCGTTCAGCCTTTGCTCGACGCAGTCGTCGATTATCTTCCTTCGCCGGTCGATCGCGAGGCCATCAAAGGCCATGACCTGCAGACGGGCGAAGAGATCGTGCGTCTTCCAAGCGACAACGAGCCCTTCTCGATGCTCGCCTTCAAGATCATGGACGATCCTTTCGTCGGTTCGATTACCTTCGCCCGCGTCTATTCAGGCCATGTCGAATCCGGCACCTCGGTTTTGAATTCGACAAAGGACAAACGTGAAAGAGTCGGGCGCATGCTGCTCATGCATGCGAACAACCGGGAAGATATCAAAGAGGCCTATTCGGGTGATATCGTCGCCTTGGCCGGTTTGAAGGAGACGCGGACCGGAGACACGCTTTGCGATTCCAACAAAGCCGTCATCCTGGAACGGATGGAATTTCCAGAGCCGGTCATCGAGATCGCGATCGAACCCAAGTCGAAGGCCGATCAGGAAAAACTTGGCATCGCCTTGTCGAAACTCGCGGCGGAAGATCCTTCGTTCCGCGTGTCCACCGATCAGGAGTCCGGGCAGACCATCCTCAAGGGGATGGGCGAGCTGCACCTCGACATCAAGGTCGATATTTTGCGGCGGACTTATAAGGTCGACGCCAATATTGGTGCGCCGCAAGTCGCCTATCGCGAACGGCTGACCAAACGGGTCGAAATCGATCACACACACAAGAAGCAGACCGGTGGTACTGGCCAGTTTGCCCGCGTTAAAATTATTTTCGAGCCGAATGAGCCCGGGCAAGGCAATAGCTTCGAGTCGCAGATTGTGGGCGGTGCCGTGCCTAAGGAATATATTCCGGGCGTCGAAAAGGGCATCAACAGCGTTATGGGTTCTGGCGTTCTCGCCGGCTTCCCGGTTGTGGATGTCAAAGCGACCTTGGTCGATGGCGCGTTCCACGATGTCGACTCGTCGGTCCTTGCCTTTGAAATCGCGTCGCGCGCAGCTTTCCGTGAAGCCTTGCAGAAGGGAGGTTCGGTCCTGCTCGAGCCGATCATGAAGGTCGAGGTGACGACACCTGAAGATTATACAGGCTCTGTGATGGGCGACCTGCTGGGCCGGCGTGGCCAGGTTCAAGGTCAGGATATGCGCGGCAATGCGGTTATCATCAATGCAATGGTGCCGCTCGCGAATATGTTTGGTTATGTCAATCAATTGCGGTCCTTCAGCCAGGGCCGCGCCAATTACTCGATGCAATTCGATCATTACGAACAGGTCCCCGCGGGCGAAGCCGCGAAGGTCCAGGCGAAATACGCCTGATCTGTTGAAGCAGCGCGCGAAGAGATCCTAAAGGAGCCGGACTATGGGCAAGGAAAAGTTTGAGCGGACGAAGCCGCATTGCAACATTGGGACGATTGGGCACGTCGACCATGGGAAGACGTCG
>DASQCU010000053.1:0-5709 GCA_035634575.1 Beijerinckia sp. | reverse complement strand
GGCGCGCATTGCGTCCTGGTGGGTATTTCGAGCTTTACTGCGGCAATGATCGGCATAGGATCGGCTATTTTCGTGACCCGAGAGAGAGGCCGCGAATTTCTTCCTATCGTGAGCGCCATCGCGGCCATCGGACAAGTATTTCCTCCGGTCGCGGTGCTGGCGCTTGCCATTCCACTTTTAGGCTATGGCGCTGCACCGACTGTGGCCGCGCTCGTCATTTATGCAATTCTGCCGATTCTGGAGGCAACCATCACCGGCCTTCAGGCGGTGCCCGCCGGTCCACGCGATGCCGCGCTTGGCATCGGCTTTTCAGCTTCGGAACTGCTGTTGCGGATCGAATTGCCGCTCGCCCTTCCCTTCATCCTGGCTGGCCTGCGCAATGCCGTGATCATCAACATAGGCACCGCGACGATAGGTTCGAGCGTTGGGGCATTGGCGCTCGGTTCGCCCATCATCGAAGGGCTTTCCGCTTCAAATCCCGCTTATGTGATCCAAGGGGCTGTGATCGTCGCGTTATTGGCGATCGTCGTCGATCGATGGTTCCAATGGTTTGATGATTTGTTCCGGAGGCAGGACAGAGCTTAAAACTTAAATAATGCCCCTCACACCATCTCCGCCGCGAGCCTTCGCATGAAGGCTATGCCCGCCTCGAGCTGCGAAATGGTGATATATTCGTCCGGCTGATGCGCCTGATCGATCGAGCCGGGGCCGCAGACAATGGTCGGCACTTCGGCCAGCTGAAACTGCCCGGCTTCAGTCGCAAAAGGCACCGTAATGGTGCGATTGGATTGCGCGAGCTTCAGCGCCAGAGTCTCGGCCAAAGATCCGCTTTCAGCACGAAGGCCTGGGACTTCGACCTCGGTCAGAGTCTCGATATAGGCATCCTTAGCATATCGGGTCAGCTTCGGCGTCACGACTCGGGCGGCATAATCGTCCAATCTTTCGCGCGCGAGGCTCTGCGGCACGCCGGGAAGACTGCGAAACTCCCAATGGAAGGCGCATTCCTTGGCAAGAATATTCCGCGCGGTGCCGCCATGGATCGTCCCGACATGGATCGTTGAAGCGGGGGGATCGAAACGGCCGGTCGGATCGCCGGCAACCGCCAATTCCTCGGCAAAGCGGTAGAGTTCGGTCACAAGGTCGCACGCCGCCTCAATGGCACTGGCGCCGAGATAGGGCTTTGACGAATGCGCTTCATGCCCGTGGACGGTCGTGCAATAGGTCGCAATACTTTTATGCGCGTCGGCCACCTGCATCATGGTCGGCTCGCCGACAAGCACCGCGCCGGGACGCGGCAGATCGGCGCCAAACCTCGCAATCGTGTCAAGCGGACCGCAACACGTCGTCTCTTCGTCATAGCTCAACAGAATATGGATCGGGCGGGAGAGGCGCGCCCTTTGAAATTCCGGAATCATCGCCAGACAGAGGGCATCGAAGCCCTTCATGTCGCAAGTCCCACGGCCAAAAACACGGTCCGCCTCGCGCCGCAATTTGAAAGGATCGCTCGTCCAGGCCTGACCCTCGACGGGAACGACATCCGTATGGCCGGAAAGCACAACCCCGCCATCGACCTTGGGGCCAATGCTGATGAAGAGCGCCGCCTTGTCGCCGCCCGCATTGGGCACTTTCACGTAATCGGCACCCTGGGCTTTGAGATAATCCTCCACCGAGGCTATGAGCGCGAGGTTCGATTTCGAACTTTCGGTGTCGAAATCGATCAAGCGCTCGAGCATGTCGAGCACCGCGTCGAGCCGTGAATCGGGAGCGTCAAGGCCAGTGGAAGACATGCTTAAACCCGCTCCTCAAGCCTGATCGCGCCAGGCCCTTATCAATTTTCCAGTCGGAACATGCTCAAAATCATGAAATCAGTTCAGAACGCGCCGCGCGAAGGGCGAATCGAGCGAAAACACCGGAATTTCGGCATCGAACACATCGCCCTTTTCGCTCACCATGCGATAGCTGCCGGTCATAATCCCCGACGGCGTGGTGAGCGAAGAGCCCGAAGTGTAACGAAAGGTCTCGCCCGGCTTCAAAATGGGCTGTTCACCGACAACTCCTGGGCCTTTCACCTCTTCAAGCTTGCCATTGGCATCGGTGATCTTCCAATGCCGCGCAGTCAGCTGCACGGTCATGTCGCCTTGATTGGCGATCTCAACCGTATAGGCCCAGAAGAACGAGTTCTCCTCGGAGTCGGAACGATCAGGCACGAACTCCGGGAGGACGGTGATTTGAATATCGCGGGTGACGGTGCTGTACATGGCCTTCGGATCTGGAAATATAAGATTAGCAAGACTGTACCACAGCCGCCTCGCCAAGGAAAAGGCTCAGAATTTGGGCCTTTGCGCCGCGGCAGATTGTCTTGGCCCGCGAGTAGAACATCGACCGGCCCGGTCAAACCTTCAATTCTGTTCAGGGCGCGCGATCACGGATAAGCAAAAGGAATGCCGATGGAGAAGGAAGCGACAGTCAGGTCCAGGAACCTCCACCAAGTTGCTGTCAGGCGAACCGCGATCGGCGCCAGTTCAGTCGGTGCAATGGCTGCCGGCGCGCTAGCGATAGGTGCGCTCGCCATCGGCGCCATTGCGATTGGCAGACTTGTCATTGGCAACGCCCGGATCCGCAGGCTTGAGATCGATGAGCTTATCGTAGGCCGGATCATTGAACGCGGCCAAAAGTCGAAATGACTTTCTTCGACCGGGTACGGCATCGAGATGACGCGGACCCGGCCTCCGTCCGTGGAGCGAGTCGAAACGGCACTCAGAGCGCGAGTGCCCGCGCAAACCGGAAAACTCAAGCATTTCCAATGCATTATCTGGAGCGGGCGAAGGGAATCGAACCCTCGTATGCAGCTTGGGAAGCTTCTATAAGCCATTGAATAAGAAGGATATATTGTCCGTTAAACTATCCGGAAATGAAGGTGTACTTGTTTCCGGATTTCATCTTGATTATCCTTCGCCTTGGAGTCTTATCCACTCCCCCGACCTCTCCGGTTTAAGGGTAAAAGGGCAAAGGAAAGGCTAGTGTCCCTTGCCACATGCGAGCGGCGTTGCATCCTGCATGAGACGCCGCTTTCTGTTTTCTGTGGCGAGCCGCCTCAGGCTTCAATGGTCTCGATCTTAGAAGTATCGGTCTCGCGCTCGGCATGCCAGAGATCAAAGGCCGTTTGCATGCGCAGCCAGAGGCCGCCACCGTTGCCGAAGAGCTTGCCGAGACGAACGGCGGTTTCGGGAGAAACCGGCTTTTTCTCATTGAGAATGTCGTAAAGCTGCTGGCGCGAGATGCCGAGTCTCGTGGCAATTTCGCTTTTGCTGCGACCAGTCGTCTCAATAATTTCCTGTAGCAAGGCGCGACGAGAAGCCAGCGGCTGCGTTCCCTCGTCTGCTGTAGCCGCATCGCGCAAGGAGCGCCAACTTGAGGGCATTGCCAAGGCGAAGGCCGAAGGCGTCTATAAAGGCCGCAAGCCTTCAATCGACGTCGAGGCGGTGCGCCGCTTGCGGGATGAAGAGAAGCTTGGTCCAACCGAGATCGCCGCGCGGCTCAAGATCGGCCGGGCAAGCGTCTATCGTGTGCTTGGGGAGCGCGTCTGAGCCGGGGATGCAAGAGAGCGCACCTGACCTTGGCCTGCCCGCGCTCCCTGAGGTCACCACCTTCGCCGAGACCGAATCGGGCACGGGGTGCGATACACGCCTCCTTTAGCACATCCTGCCTGTAATCGGAGCTTGAGCCTCGTTGCGTTGCCTCTGCTCACGGTTTTTGAGATCGGGCTCTATCTCGCCTCGAAGCCCTAATGCGACTGCCCGATGGCGCGCTTTGCGTTCTTCCTAAAACGTTTCCAGAAATTGCGTTTGAGAAGCCGCAGCTCGCCAGGTCTCCAATGCAAATGCTGGCGGGAGCGGTGGGAGAAAGCATCATATTCCGCGCTGCCGCGAGCGCCTCGATTTCCCATCATCGTTATTTCTCCTCGAGCCGCAGGCGCCAGGAATAGGAACCTCGCTCATTGCCTTTTGCGGATCTCCCGCCTTTTTGAAAGGGCCCAGGACTTCTTGAGGCAAAGCCTCTTCGGGCCGCTTGGCTCGGGCAAAATCTTGCCGGGTCCATTCCGGATTATCGTCATCGAAGGCAGTTTCTTTCCCGCGACGCATAGCCGCTCCGATCCTCTTGAGTGCGTGGGTGCGTGCCGCGGTAGCCTACAATCCGGTTTGCTGAAGGCAAGCGGTCCCAGCCTTTGCCGGGGAGGCCCCCACCACGATTTTTCTTTTGAGGCTGGCTCAATTCGGGGCGATCGCCGATCATAGGAAGCCTCGCAAGGGAACGGGAGGCCTGGCAATCGTTTATGGCGCGACTGGCACACCTGCCCGCCGTCACTTCACGCTCGCTGGTTGTTCACAGTAAGCCGCACGCGAACCCGCAAGCAGCGGCCCTGCAAAGCCTTGGTGGATCGCTTGAGCGAGAGCGAGCACCTTGGCCGCTCTCAGGAAGGCAGGCGCGGCCGTGGCGCGGCTGCCGCGTTCGCGGGTCCTTCCCCCGGCTTTTCAAACCCGCGCAGCCTGCGCAGACCGCGATCTCGCCAGCCAGACCATTTTTTAATTTAGGGGTGACGGTCCACAAGCCTTGCTTGCGCCATGCCGCCTTGACCGCGCGGGGAGCGCGAAGGGCTTTTTCGGCCGGCAAAGTGGCCCTCCAGGCTCGCTTTGCGATGCGATCCGGCCAAAAGTGGGAACCTTGGGAACCTAAATCGCAAAAGCGGGAACCTGCAATATTGATAGAAATCAATAGCTTGCGGCTCAGGTTCCCAGGTTCCCACTCAAAAATCGAGGGTCATACAAAGCATGGCACACAGTGCCGTGCCGCCTGAGCGATGCGATCCATTGTCCGATCCTGCGCCGCGATCGGCGCCGATGGTCGGGATGGCCGCACCGCACCGCCCGCCCGGGTCTCGCGGGTCCTTCCCCCGGCTTTTCAAACCCGCGCGGCCGCCGCAGACTGCGATCTCGCCAGCCAAGACCATTTTTGATTTAGGGGTGACAGTCCACGCCTCCGCTCGCCTTGACCGCGCGGGAGCGCGAAGGGCTTTTTCGGCTGGCAAAGTAGCCCCTCTAGGCTCGAAGGTCCGAATGGCAAAAAATTGCGGGTCAGCCGCATCCAACGGGATACCCGGAGGGGAATCGCTGAGCGTCCGCACCTGCCGTTGCTCCTGGCGAAAGCCGGTTCCTCAATTTTGGGGAGCGTGCAATTTCGATAGGTATGGGCGCGCGCGATCGCAAGAGCGCCGCCATGGTCTCCAACGAGGGTTGGCGCTCTGCCCGTGCTCGTTCGCCAAGAGGCGGACCAAGAGGCAACTTTCAGGATCGAGCAGAATGGTCTTCAGCGAGCAAGCCGTGGCCGTCTCGGCAAGACCGATTATTCGCCCGGATGCGGCCGGTGCTTCTCGTCATATTTGGCAAGACGTGCGGCCCCGAATGCCAAGGCGAGCATCCTATGGTTCGACAAGACGATTGCCGAAGTAGAAATCGCCGAACCCACGGCGGGGCAGTTTTTTGAAATCGGTATGCCATTGGTCACCGTCTTCGATCGAGGCGGCACTTTTTACGAAGTCGAACAGGCTGAAGCTCTGAAAAGCTACGCGGATAGGTGCATTCAGGTTGAAAATAGTGGCTGGGCTTTTCTCGCGGCCCTGCCCTTGGCGGATGGTCTGGCAATTCGTCGGAC
>DASQCU010000052.1:0-5040 GCA_035634575.1 Beijerinckia sp. | reverse complement strand
CCTGAAAAATACCGTAGAATCAATATCTTCCATAGCAAATAGCAGGTTGGTTGGCCAGCCCGCTATTGCATCGAGACATTGTCCTTGCTCTACCGGTACGATGATGGCGGGCGTGGCGCGCGACGTCCATGAAATTCCGTTTTTGACCTGCGGACGACCCCATGTAGATTGGTTGGGCCGGGTGATTGAACCATCCGATCAACATATCGAAATGGAATGATTCATCGACGTTTAGGAAGTCTGCCAAATCTGATCACGCTAGGCCGCCTGGTGCTGGTGCCGGCGATTATCGCAATGATCGCGTCCCAGCGCTGGGTCGAGGCCTGTGTCATTTTCGCGGTGGCCGGCATTTCCGACGCCGTCGATGGGTGGATTGCCAAAACCTTCGATCTTCGCACCGAACTTGGCGCCTATCTTGACCCGCTCGCCGACAAGGCGCTTCTCGTTTCCATCTATGTCGCCTTGGCGATCGTGGGCGTTCTCCCCGCAACTCTGGCGATTCTCGTGGTCGCGCGCGATGTAATGATCGTTGGAGCTTTCATGATTTCCTGGCTCATGGGCAAGCCGATCGAGGTGAAGCCGCTCTTGATCTCGAAGCTCAATACGACGGCGCAAATCTGCTTCGCCGTCCTGGTGCTTTGCATCAAGGCTTTCGATTTTCCTGCCGGGCTGTGGTTCAATATCTCGCTCTATGGCGTGGCAGCCCTGACCATTGCTTCCATGGCGGCCTATTTTGGCCAATGGATCCGGCACATGGGCCTTTGATATGATTTCGCCTTAAACTCAAGGGTAATACCAAGGATCGCAAAAGGCGATCCTTGGTTCCTTTCTCGAATTTTCGCTTTTTCAAAGGGTTAGCGAAATTCGAGAGTGGCACCACAGGTCATTCTTTATGACCTGTGGTATAAACCTCAGCGCGTTTTCGTCGCGTCTTTGCTACGAACCGGGGCTGAGGCGACGAAGCATCAAGGAATTCTGAGCAGGATTGCGGCTCAACGCGCGATAAGGAATTGCAACCATGCGGATCGAATGGCAGATCGCCTTTTGGCTCGGAGCATTTTTCCTCCTCGGTCTTTTGCTCTGGCTGTTCAGCGGCGTGCTTTTGCCTTTCGCGGCGGCGGTCGCGCTTGGCTATCTGCTGGATCCGGTCGCCGACCGGCTCGAGCGGCTGGGGCTGAACCGGCTCGGCGCCACCCTTCTCATCCTTGCCGTTTTCATTGTGTTGGTGGTTGCGATCTTCATCCTGATCGTGCCGATCCTCGGGCACCAGCTCGCCGGCTTCATCCAGTCACTGCCTGATTATATTCTGAAATTGCAGGCTTTGATTTCGAAGCAAAGCGAATGGCTGGCGAAGGAATATGGCGGCGCCTTTTTTGAAAAGCTCGGCCTCGGCCTCGGGCATGGCGGGGCGCCTGATCTCAGCGGTCCGACCAGCGATCTCGTCGCCCAGGCGGCGCAATGGGGCGCGGGCTTCTTAAAATCGCTATGGTCGCGCGGCGCGGCTTTGATCAGCCTCATATCGCTGATCGTGGTGACACCGGTCGTTGCCTTCTACATGCTGCTTGACTGGGACAAGATGATCGGGACGATCGACAGCCTCGTGCCGCTGCGCCACCGTGCCACGGTGCGTGAGCTCGCGCGCGAGATCGATGCCGCCATGGCTGGGTTCCTGCGCGGACAATCCCTCGTCTGCCTGTTCCTCGGCCTGTGGTATGGTCTCGGCCTCTCGCTGATCGGGCTCAATTTCGGCCTTCTGATCGGCATCACGGCTGGGTTCCTGAGTTTCATTCCCTATGTCGGATCCTTGACCGCGCTGATCCTTGCAGCGAGCGTCGCCATCGTAGAGGACTGGCCGCAATGGCACCTCCTTGCCATGGCCCTGGGCGTGGTTTTCACCGGGCAATTTCTCGAAGGCAATATATTGTCGCCGAAGCTTGTTGGTGAATCCGTCGGCCTGCATCCGGTCTGGCTGATTTTCGCGCTTCTCGCTTTTGGCAGTCTGTTCGGCTTCACCGGGCTTTTGACCGCCGTCCCGCTCGCGGCGGCGGCGGGCGTGATCTTGCGCTTTGCCGTCAAGCGCTATCGCGAAAGCCAGCTCTATACGGGCCTCGAGGACCAGCCTGCGAAGATCTTTCACGATGTCACGGTCCTGCATGCCAAGGACGAACGGTAGGATGCCGAAAATCGGCAAACGCATTGAAACGGGGCGTCAATTGACGCTTGAACTCGCGCCTGACCCGCAGTTTGGCGCGGAAGATTTCTTCGTGTCCGATTCGAATGAAAAAGCCTATGCGATGATCGAGCTTTGGCCTGCCTGGCCCGATCATGTGCTGATGATCCTCGGGCCCTCGGGGGCTGGCAAAAGCCATCTGGGTGCGATCTGGGCTGCCCATGCCGGCGCGCGCGTTCTCACCAGGGCGATGCTTGCCGATGCCAATATAGATGCGCTCGCCGCAAGCGGGCCGCTTCTTGTCGAGGATGCTGACGCGACCCCGCACGTCGAGGCGCAATTGTTCCACCTCCTCAATCTGATGCGGGAGCGCGCCGCGACTTTGGTTCTGACCGCACGCAAGCCTCCCGTGCAATGGGGTCTGCGCACGCCCGATCTGTTGTCGCGTTTGCGTCTTGCGCCCATGGTCGAGATCGGCGCTCCCGACGATGCCTTGATCCGGGCCGTTCTGGTGAAGCTCTTCATCGACCGGCAGCTCGTCGTCGATACGAGCATCGTCGAATATGCGGCCTTGCGGCTCGACCGTTCGCTTGACGCCGCCCGGGCTTTTGTTGATGCGCTCGACCGCGAGGCCTTATCGCGCCGCGCGCGGATCACAAGGGCAATGGCAGCCGAGATTTTGTCGCGCGGCGCGGGGGAGGGGGAGGCTTGATTTGCTCCGCTCCTCCCAACGAGACTGGTAGCAACGGTCAATTCTGAAGGCCGTTGATATTTAAGCCGCGCTGTGAACAAACCAAAATCGCAGCTTCATGCCTTGGAGTATCTGATCGTGGTGATCTTTTCAGGTGGCTCGGACATTGCCGGAGCATGGGCGGAGCGCGAACTGATCTCGGGTCCGCTCCATGGCACGCTGACATTGCCGGACGGTATGGGGCAAGTGCCCACAGCTCTAATTATTCCAGGGTCCGGTCCGGTCAATCGTGACGGGAATTTTCCCAATGGGCGCAATCAGAGCCTTAAACTCCTTGCGCATGGATTGGCAGAGCGCGGCATTGCAACATTGCGGACCGAAAAGCGCGGTATTGGAGAAAGCCGCGCTGGAATTCTCCGAGAAGACGAACTTCGCATTGATACCTTTGTTGATGATGCGATCGGCTGGGTCACGCTTTTGCAGAATGAGAGGCAGGTTGGAAGAATATATTTGATCGGTCACAGTGAGGGAGCTTTGATTGCAACCCTCGCAGCCCAAAGGGTCAAGGTTGCGGGTGTGGTCCTGCTGGCGGGAGCCGGAGAGCCTGCGGGAAAACTGATAAGGCGCCAGCTTTCGGCAAGTGGCCTTCCATCCGCCTTGCAAAATAGATCCGACGAAATCCTGAATTCATTGGAGCAAGGGAAGCATGTTGCCGATATTCCGCACGAACTTTTGGTCCTTTACCGCCAAAGTGTGCAGAACTATCTTTTATCATGGCTTCCGCTCGATCCTGCCGGTGAATTGGCTAAGCTCTCATGCCCCATGCTCATCGTGCAGGGGACTTCTGATCTTCAGATTTCCATGGATGATGCAAAACGCCTTAAGGCAACATCGCCGGCTGCGAAGTTTGTTGCGGTGGACGGCATGAATCACGTTCTGAAATCCGCGCCAATGGATCGGAGCGAAAATTTGCGCACGTATAACGAACCTGATCTTCCCCTAGCGGATGGGTTGGTTCCCGCAATCGCCGATTTTTTCGGGAAATCTTAGCTGTGTTGTCGCAAAACTCCTAAATTTTGCGACAGCCGGGCACAATCACGCTTCTTGGCACATTTCTGCCCGCCGGTCGCATGTTCATCCCGCCACACTTTATCGTGCGTTGAGGGGATGAACGTTCGCAAACCTTGCGGCGTCCCCTCTACCGGGCCATTCTTTATGACCCGGTCATATCACGCGCTTACCAGTTCATAATAAGGCGAAGCTATGCCGTGGCTTGCGTCGGCAACCACATCTCCGTCAAAGAGCCTAACCGTCAAGCTGCCGCCGAGCTGTTCCGCGGCCTTCGCCAGAAAGCCTGTGGCATAAGCCTTCGCGTTTTCAAGCGAATCGAACTCATAGAAGCCGCCGACGCTGTTGGTATTGATCCCGCTGAGCCATGTCTTGCTCTTCAGGCCGGGTTCTTTCTTCATCGCGACATTGATCG
This sequence comes from Beijerinckia sp., assembly GCA_035634575.1. Lineage (GTDB taxonomy): Bacteria > Pseudomonadota > Alphaproteobacteria > Rhizobiales > Beijerinckiaceae > Beijerinckia. The sequence continues at coordinate 696 of DASQCU010000052.1, read as the reverse complement.
CCTGCCAATCCACGTCCTTGAAGGGGATCGACACCTGGATTTCGGCATAAAGAAAAATCTTGCTCATGTGCGGCTCTCCAAGCTGAACGTTGCGGCCATTCAGTCCATAAAGGTGCTGAAATAAACCACCGATTGACTGGCAGACGCAACAGATATTTTCATAAAATCTATAGACATTATGATTGCGTCTCCGCGCGCTTCAATGCAAGATCCTCCCGCCTGTTTCACGCCGCACATGCAAAGGGTGGATCGTGACGAACCCCTATTATTCGCCGGACATACACGGTCCCTTCGAGACCTTCGATCTCGGTGATCTGGAACTCGAGGAAGGCGGCAAGCTTCGCAACCTGAAACTCGCCTATGCGACCTTCGGTACTTTGTCGCCAAACAAGGACAATGCGATTCTGTTCCCGACTTGGTACTCGGGAACGACCAAGATCCTCGAACAGGCCTATGTCGGCGCGGGGCGGGCGATCGACCCGGCCAAATATTTCATCATTCTGGTGAATCAGATCGGCAATGGCCTGTCGAGTTCGCCGCATAACAATCCCGCGCCCTTCAATGGCCCGAAGTTTCCGCGTGTTCGCATCGGCGATGATGTCCGGGCGCAGCACCGGCTGATCACCGAGAAGTTTGGCATCGAAAAACTGCAACTGGTGCTCGGCGGCTCGATGGGCGCCCAATTGACCTATGATT
>DASQCU010000051.1:0-14084 GCA_035634575.1 Beijerinckia sp. | reverse complement strand
TGGGCACGATCGTGATGGTGGCCATCGCCTCCTTGTTCAGCATACCCATTGGCATATTGGCCGCCATATTCCTCGCCGAACTTGCGCCTGCGAGCCCGATCGCAACAGCCACTCGTTTCGTTTCAAAAGTGTTGACGGGCTTTCCGTCGATCCTTGCCGGTGTCTTCAGCTACGCAGCTGTTGTTGTGATCATGGGAACCTATTCTGCAGTGGCGGGCGGCGTCGCGCTCGCCATTCTCATGCTGCCGACGGTCATCTTGACAGCTGAAGAAGCCATGAAAATGGTCCCGCGCCGGATGAAGGATGCGGCTTTAGGCATGGGCTGCACAAAGGCCCAATCGGTGTGGCTTGTGACCTTGCCGACTGCATTGCCAAGTATCATGACAGGCGTCATTCTGGCAGTCGCTCGCGTCGCTGGCGAGTCTGCCCCGCTTTTGTTTACGGCCCTGTTCAGTAATTATTGGCTCCGCAACCTGACGGAGCCGACGGCGTCCCTTTCGATCCTGATCTTCAATTTTTCAAGCATGCCCTTCGACAATCAGATCGAGCTTGCCTGGACAGCATCGCTCGTCCTGGTGCTGATCGTATTGACGTTCAATATTCTCAGTCGCCTGCTTGGCCGGCCCAAAGTCTAGCGAGACTGAGATGCGTGGGAGACGGCACTATGAGTTCGGTAGAGACAATGACGCGTGCTCGCCCGCCAGCTACCTCGGATCTGGTGATCGATTGCAAAATTGGGAAGCTGTACTATGGCAGCTTTCTTGCGGTTCGCGATAGTCATGTTCCGATCGCGAAAGGAAAAATCACAGGCTTTATCGGCCCCTCCGGTTGCGGCAAAAGCACCGTTCTGCGTAGCCTCAACCGGATGAACGACCTCATCGGAGGGTTCCGCTTCAATGGCCACGTGCTGTTCCAGGGGCAGGACATATATGCTCGCGGGGTCGATCCTGTGATCGTCCGCCGCTACATTGGCATGGTGTTTCAGCAGCCGAACCCATTCTCGATGAACATTTTTGAGAATGTTGCTTTCGGCCTTCGCCTCAATCGCTTTAAAGGCAATCTCGCCGAGAAAGTGGAACATGCCTTGCGGCGCGCGGCGCTCTGGGACGAAGTCAAGGACAAGCTGAAAGCAAGCGGTCTATCCTTGTCCGGCGGGCAACAGCAACGCCTATGTATAGCGCGAGCCATAGCCACCAATCCATCGGTCCTGCTGATGGACGAGCCCTGTTCCGCGCTCGACCCGATCGCGACACGGCGAATCGAAGAATTGATGCTGGATCTAAAGAATGAATACAGCATCGCTTTGGTCACGCACAATATGCAACAGGCAATGCGGGTTGCCGATGTGACGGCCTTCTTTTCCGTCGACATTTCGAAAGGCGGCCGCACTGGCCATCTCGTCGAAATCGGCGATACGAAGCAGATTTTCCAGCAGCCCAGGGAAGAGCTTACCCAGGAATATATCCGGGGCGAGTTCAGCTAGGGACGCTAGCACCATGAACGTCGTACGCGCCTGTCGGACCGTGATAACCCTTGCCTTGCTGACGGCAGCCGGCGTCTTGTCCGCTTCGGCGGCCGATGAATCGATTGTGCTGCGAGGTGCCGGATCGACCTTCGCGGCGCCTCTCTACAAGAAATGGATCGAAACCTACGAGACGGACCACAGCCGAGTGTCTCTCAACTATAAAGCGGTCGGGAGTGGCGAGGGGATCAATCAGTTTGCTGCGGGATTGATCGACTTTGGAGGGACTGACACAGCTCTCACCCCTGAGGAGACCGCAAAGATCAAGGGCGGCGTTGACATGGTGGCGACTACCGCCGGCATGATCGTGCTGGCCTATAATCTGCCGCCTCTCCACGGCGAACTGAAACTGCCGCGAGACGTGTACAAAGATATTTTTGCGGGCCGCATCCGCCACTGGAATGATCCAAGGATCAAGCGCGCCAATCCCGCGCTGTCTCTGCCGGATGAGGACATCGCGGTCGTGGCGAGGCAGGATAGCAGTGGAACGACGGCGGGATTCACGGCTCATCTTGCCAGCATAGATCCCGCTTGGGTGAGCAGGGGACCCGGTACTGGCAAGACGGTTGACTGGCCTGGCGGCACAATGCTGGCGCGCGGCAACGAGGGCGTTGCCACGCGCATCAAGATAAGTCAGGGCTCGATCGGCTATGTCGAATTCGGCTTTGCGAGCCGCCTTGGACTGAAGACCGCACTCCTGGAGAACAAATCCGGTCAGTTCGTCGAAGCGAGCCTGCAAAATGGCGAGGCCGCAATGCGGGCCGCCGCCGAGATCAAACCCGATGAGCTTTCCGCCGCCGACCCGGACGGCGATCATTCATACCCGATCGTGTCTTACAGTTGGCTATTGCTCTTTCGGCATTATCCCGACACAAGGAAAGCAGAGGAGCTGAGGGACTTTGTAAGATGGGGCCTGACAACAGGCCAAGGCTTCGCATCTGAACTGGGCTATATCCCTTTGCCGCCCGAGACCGCCCAACATGGTATTGATGCGTTGGATAGAATCAACTGACTTTCCACAAACAAGAGTCTCAATTGATGCACGTTGAACGGACAACCTCAATGGAGCCAGCGGTTGCACGGCAGGTCGCGTGACGAAGCAAAATATCGCGTGAACCTTGAGGCGATCGAGCTATCCCTTCGCGATCTGCAACAAAGCTTTCCGTCTATCAACCAGCGTTTGAAAGATCGCCGCGATGAGCTCGACGACGAAGTCATCGGCAACATCCTGGAAGGATATGCCTTTGTCGATGCGGCAGTGGCAAGCGGCGTTGACATGTTTGCCATGGGCAATCTCAGCTGCTTTCTCGAATTGAATACAATTGTTCTCTGCGGGACAGATCCATTGCGCCGTGCGGTATGCCGCGACATGATCGAGGCGACAAGTACACGTTTTTATGAGCAGACCGGCGGAGGCATCCGCGATATCGTCGAATGGTATGCGCTGCACCGGAAGGAGGATGTCTGGCGGCGGGCCGCCGGCATATACATCCGCGTTCTGAGTGAGCCGCAATTATTCATCGAGGGCAATCATCGAACCGGAGGGTTGATTGTCAGTTACATCCTGGCCAGCGAGGGCTATCCCCCATTTGTTCTCACGAAAGAAAATGCCAAGGCCTATTTCGATCCTTCAAGCCTGATAAAGAGAACTTCCAAGCACAGCCTGGCCATGCTCGTGCGGATGCCGCGGATCAAAAAGCGCTTTGCCAAATTCCTCAAAACTCAATCGGACAAACGATACATCGTGGCAGTGTAGTACCAACGGTCATAAAGGATGACCCGACAGCCAGGCCAGCACCTCGCTCGCATGACGATCCGGCGGGAAAATTGGATAGAAGACCTGCTCTATAAGCCGTTCTCGATCACGAGGGTCAGACGTTTTAAAAGCTGCATCCCGTTTGCCTCGAAGGTTGGCCGCCGTGTCTTGTATCGAGAGACCGAAGAGATAACCAACACCGAGAGCTTTCAGCTCAGCAAAATGATCCCGAAAGGAGCATGTTTCGGGGGTGCATCCCCGCGCTCCGGGGATAAGGTCCCACCCGTCGGGATTTTCAATCTCCGGCACGCCGGTTCTCGGATAGGCATAGACAACAACTGTATTTGGCAGCGTCGAAAGGTCGATTGTTGATCCGTCAGTGGCGGGAAGAGCCGCGGATGCTATCCGCATGCCTCTCAAATGACGGGCTGCACCATCATCTATCGGCGCCGGGAGCGTGGACCAGTCGGGAACATCAATGCTGCTGCTGTTGGCCATTTCCATATTCCAATTGAGACTTTTGTCGCAAACGGCGACCCCATGGATGGACATCAGAAGGCTCTGGTGCCGATCCAGACATGCCCGTTCTGGACGGCCTGACCATAGGATGGCTGAACCCCGGGACAAAAGTGTTGAAGCTCCGCCAAGGGCTCGGGCGAGGGCTTGATATCGATGAAGAGTCCCGTGGCTGAGAGGCCGAAATGGCGGGGCCCTTTCGCAATCGCGAGGGTTTGGTCATAGTTCTGGGCCGTGATCGCAAAATCGGTCAGGCCGTTTTCACCCAGGCATTGCGCCGCAGCGAGGAACTGAAGCCGGTTTGCGTAATATTTCCAGAAAATCATTGGCCCCGCCGTGAGGCTGAGGACGAGGCACACAGCCAAAAAAACATACGCCGGGGTTCTGCTGAACCCTTCGAGCCGTTGCCCCAGGGCGGCGAGCCGGGGAGTCTGTGCAAATGACACCATGAGCGCCAGAATGGCGAAAGCGACGATTGGCGTGAAATAGCGGCCGTCATCCGAGACGTCGTTGAGTGTGAAACGTCCGCTCGCGAGGAACAAGGCGAGATAGACCGGAATTAGAAACAGGCTTCCGGCAAGGATGGCGGCGGCCTTTGCCGAACCGGATTTGATCAGGCCGGGCAGCCTGATCAGTCCGGCCGTGATTGCCGCCAACATGACGACGATGGACAGATCGACTCTGACCATGGCCAGCGCATTGAGATGCAGCAAAGCGGCCAAGCCGGGTGGAAGCGTTTCAAGCAGACTGTGAAGGCTTGCCGCGTTTTTCGAAACTTCCGTGCCGGCGACGACCAGCAGAATGCCTAAAACAAGCGCGATCGCATGGGGAATGAATGCTTTGAGCTGCGCGCGCCTCAAGCAAAGGCCCGCGCCGATCACAGGCAAGGATGCGACCGCCAAAGGATGGCTGGCGAAACTCAATGTGGCGAGGAGTGTCGCGAACCAATGCGGCTTCGCCCCGGCAAGAGCGATCCGCACCACATAGATCGAGGCACCGATGAGGGCCGACCACATTGCAAAAGTCAGGTTCAGATAAAATTCCTGGCAGACGATATGCAAGTAGGCTGCGGTTGCGAGCGCCACAACATAGGCGAGGCGCCTATGTATTCCCGCATCAACAAGAATCGCCGCGAGCTGATAAAACATCCACAATCCAGCGAGAAGAGCAGTCAGGGCATAGCAAAATGATTGAAGCAGGTAGGGAAGGAAGGAGAAAAGATATGTCAGGAGCTGCGGCGTGAAACTTACATATCCCGCATAATGGAAGAACACAAAGCTTCCATTCAAATTATTGGCGCGGTTGAAATAAAGGTCTCCGTCTTCCCATGCCATGAACCCATCGAGATAATCCGTATCAAGATGAGGTGAAATAACCAAGCTCGTTAGGCTAACCAAGAATAGAAAAGCCGCGATACCAAGCCAGACAATATATCGATTTGGATTATTTTTTATCATGATATGACCTCATAATATAAAATAATCGACAAATATTGTATGACCAAGTAGAACCGATACCTCAACAGCAAGCTTTAGGTTAAAGTTCATTTTCAAGGCTAACAAGAATGGTCTTGTGAAGCAAGGGATGGAGCTCGTGCGGCGAGCTGGCAACGAGCGCTGCAGCGACAGGCATGGCTAACGCCCCGGCCGCGGCCGCTCGATCCCCGGTATGCCGCCAATCTGCTCGGCGAGGAAATCGACCATGAGCCGGACTCGAGCAATGCCCACGCGCTCCGGGACAATCAGCATGCTGAGGGGCACGCTCGGCAGGCAAAAGTCCGGCAGGATCGCCTCCAGCCGGCCAGCCGCCAGAAGATCATCGACAAGCCATCGATGGGCGGGTGCGATGCCGCGCCCCGCGACAAGGGCTTCGCGCACGGCAAGCCCATGGTCGATCCGAAAGCGTCCTTGAAAGGGCACCGCGTGGTGCTCGCCGCCCGGCCCCTGCAAAGAGAGGGTGTCGCTCCCCGCCACGTTCGACATCCGAATGCCCTCGTGGCCGGACAGGTCCAGCGGGACAGACGGCCTCCCGCGCGCCGCCAGATAATCTGGTGCCGCCACCAAGAGACGCCGGGACTGGCCGAGAGCCCGAAGCTTCATGGAGCTATCATTGAGCGGACCCAGCCGAAGCGCGATATCGACGCCCTCCCGGACAAGTTCGATGCGCTCGTCGGTGAGGCTGAGGTCAACCCCGATGTCGGGATAGCGGTCCTGAAACGCGAAGATCAGCCGGCTGACGTGCAGGACCCCCAAAGCCGCCGTGCAGGAAATCCGGATCGTGCCGGTAAGCGCTCCACGCGTGCCCCGTGCCTCATCGCCGGCCTGCTCCACAAGGCGCAGGATCTGGACGCTTTTGGCATAATAGCGGCTGCCTTCATCGGTCATCGTGACACGCCGCGTTGTCCTGCTGAGCAAGGGCACGCCGACGGCTTCTTCAAGTTCTCGCAGATGCCGCGTGACCGTCGATTGACCGATTCCGAGCTCGCGCGCAACTGCCGATAGGCTGCCGCGCTCGGCGACGCGGACGAAGGTGCGCATGCGCTCGAATGTGACGCCCGGTTTATCCATTATTCGGCATAATCTTATCCATTGCCTCTATATAGTGGATCATTGCAACATGGCCTAGCTTGAGGGTCAGTTTTCCATCACCGGATCGCAGAGCCATGAAAGTTTTGCTTGTCTTCGCTCATCCCGAATCGCGCTCGCTCAATGGCGCGCTCCGCGATGTCGCCATCAAGGAGCTTAAGGCCCAAGGTCATGAGGTGCGGGTGTCGGACCTCTATGACATGCAATGGAAATCCGAAATCGACCGTGCCGACTTCCCGTCGCTCACGCCGGACGCGCGGTTGAGCGTGGCTGCGGCCTCAAAAGAAGCGTTGGCCGCCAACGCACTGACCGAAGATGTCAAAGCCGAAATCGAGAAGCTCCTTTGGGCCGATGCCGTGATCCTCCAGTTTCCCCTCTGGTGGTTCACCATGCCGGCCATTCTCAAGGGGTGGGTCGAACGGGTGTTCGCCTACGGGTTCGCCTATGGCGTCGGTGAGCACAATGATAAGCGATGGGGTGACCGCTATGGTGAGGGGGCCTTGGCTGGCAAGCGCGCCATGCTGATCGTGACCACCGGCGGCTGGGAGGAGCATTATTCCGCCCGCGGGATCAATGGGCCGATCGACGACCTGCTGTTCCCGATCAATCACGGGATTCTCTATTATCCGGGCGCCGACGTGCTGCCGCCATTCGTGACCTACAGGGTCGATCGTCTTGACGAGGCCGGCTTTGAGCTGGTGGCCGAGCGCCTGCGCGAGCGTATGCGGACGCTTGGCTCCACCCCGCCCATTGCCTATCGGCAGCAGAATGGCGGCGACTATCTGATCCCGAGTATGGAGCTGCGCCCCGAGCTGGGCGAGCCGGGCGCGACGGGCTTCGCGCTTCACCTGAACGGCGCCGCTTCCAACGCGCCGTCAGCCGGCCGCTGATTCTGCGGTGCTCGGTCGAGTCACGGTTCCCCGCTCACCTCTTCGGGTAGGCCGTGAAGATATAATCTTTTGCGGCCACTATCGTATGGCACGCATACCCGCACTGAGCGCCGGTCCCCTCGGGCGTGAACGTGTCGGAGGCGTTGTCATAGTTGAACTGGGCGTAACCCCATCCGCCGGTGTCCGGGAATCTCTTGCTATCCTTTTCGATGAAATCGACGTCATGCAGGGTATCCGGCACGAGCGTCGGAGCGGGGGCCTCCGCGCTCTTTTTCGGGTTCCAATGGATTTTCGCAATTTTGGAGCCGTCGGGAAAAGGCTTGCCGTTGCCGGGAATGCCGGCCTGGTAGGCGTCGATCATCACCGGATTGGCGAGAATCACAGCGATCAGGTTCAGGTCTTCGGCGTGACTGATCGCGACAACCTTCCAGTCTTCGTATCCCCTGAACTCGGAGAAGGCGAGCCCATCCGGCACTTGCACAGTGTACTTGTCCTGCCCGGAAATGGCCCTGCCGCCCAAGACGGCGAGCACGACTGCAATGAGCATCATCGGCCAGGATGGAATTCTCGTCATGGTCATTCCTCCGCTGCGATTTGCAAGTCAAGTTCAGTGGCCTTCGTTCGCGCCCGGCGCGGCGCGCATCAAGTCTGGTTTTTGAACAGGAATTCACTGCTTCGATTGGCCGGCCACACCGTAAACGTATAAGACACCTCTGGCGTTTCGCCCATCGAGTGTTTACATTGGTCCGGCGGAGCTGCGGGGTACGTGTTGGATTGTTTCCCCGGGGCCTTATCGATCTCTGAGGGAGCTGTCCCTGGCCTTGCCCGTGGGCTTGGCCACATGGCGCCCACCTACTTTGTAGGTTCCCGGGATCGGTATCCCACGGCCATCGCGGCCCCGTACTTCATTTCGGTTTCAACCCGCAAAACATGCCCTCTCCCCCCGCCAAGGCTCATCTGCGCGCGCTGGCTTTGGCGCGGCGCAGCGCGGTTTCTCCCAAGGAAGCCGAAACTTTCGCCCATCATATCGCAAAAAGAGGCAGCGAACTCGGCGCACGGCTCGCGGCAAGGAGCGCTGCCGCCTATGCCTCGATCCGCGACGAGGCTTCGACCCTCCCGCTCCTCGTGCAGCTTGCGCAAAGCGGGATCGAGACTGCCCTACCCGTGATGGGACCCCGCGATGAGTCGCTATCCTTCCGGCTTTGGCGGCCGGGCGATCCGACCTTGCCGGGAAGGATGGGGATTGCCGAGCCCCTGGCCTCGGCGCGGGAGATCCTGCCCGACCTCCTGTTCGTGCCGCTCGCCGCCTGCGACCGGGCCGGACACCGGATCGGCTATGGCGCTGGCTATTATGACCGGACCTTGGCCATGCTGCGCGCGCAAAAGCCGATCATCGCTGTTGGCATTGCTTATGCCTGTCAGCTCGTTGACGAAATTCCCTATGAAGCGCACGACCAAAGGCTCGATTACGTGCTAACCGAGGGTGAACTGATCGACTGCCAGTCTGGATGAAACATGCGTCTTCTGTTTATAGGTGACGTTGTCGGCCGCGCCGGCCGCGCCGTCATCATCGAGGAATTGCCCAAATTGCGTGCGGCCTGGAACCTCGATTGCGTCATCGTCAATGGCGAGAATGCCGCCGGCGGTTTCGGGATCACCGAGACGATTTGCGCCGATTTCCTGAATGCGGGCGCCGATTGCGTGACGCTCGGCAATCATGCTTTCGATCAGCGCGAGGCGCTCGTCTTCATCGCGCGTCAGCCGCGCCTGATCCGGCCCCTGAACTATCCGCGCGGGACGCCCGGCGGCGGCGCCAATCTGATCGAGACGGCGGGCGGGCAGCGGGTTCTCGTCATCAATCTTCTCGGCCGCATCTTCATGGATGCGCTGGACGATCCTTTCGCGGCCATCGAACAGGAGCTTAACGCCTGTCCGCTTGGCGCCGTCTGCGATGCGGCGGTGATCGATTTCCACGCCGAGGCCTCAAGCGAAAAACAGGCTTTCGCGCATTTCGTCGATGGCCGCGCCTCGCTGGTCGTCGGCACCCATACGCATGTGCCAACCGCCGATCATCAGATCCTGCCGCAAGGCACAGCCTATATGACCGATGCCGGGATGACCGGCGATTATGATTCGGTCATCGGCATGGAGAAGGACGAGCCGATCCGCCGGTTTTCGACCAAGCTGCCGGGCAATCGTCTCGAACCTGCGGCTGGTGCGGCGACGCTCTGCGGTGTCGCAGTCGAGACCGACGCCAAGGGTCTCGCGATCAAGATCGCGCCAGTGCGGCTCGGCGGCAGGCTCTCGCAGGCGCGACCGGAGTTCTGGGAGGAAAAAATCCCCCAGACTATTGTCTAAACCAGCGCGATCGCGGCGATCTGGCGGCCGTAATCCTGCTCCTTTCGATGCACCGAACGGCGATATGAAAAAAACCGCGCCTCATCCGCATAAGTGTCGAGCGCGAGATTCTCGAACGCGCCGACGCCTGCACGGGCAAGGCGCAAGCCAATAAAGCTTGGCAGATCGAACATCATATGTCCATCGCGCTGCGAGGACACAAAAAAGCTCTGATAATCTTTCGCCACAGCGACGAAGCGGGCGAAAAATTCCGGCCCGACCTCATAACTTTGCGGGCCAATCGTCGGGCCGAGCACGGCCACGATCGAGGCGCGCTTTGCGCCCAATTGCTCCATTGCGTTGAGCGTCGCTTCGATCACGCCATCGAGCGCGCCTTTCCATCCGGCATGGGCCGCGCCAATCACGCGCGCTTGCGCATCGCAGAGCAGGACAATCCCGCAATCGGCGCCGGTCACGCCAAGGCCAAGCCCCGGCGTCGCCGTGACGAGCGCATCACAGCGGGGACGCTCGATAAACGGCGTCTTGACGATCGAAGCATCCGGCGAATGAACCTGATAAGGCACGAGAAGATTTTCCGGCATCACGCCAAGATGCGCTGCCATCCGGCGGCGATTCTCCGCAATATTGGCGGTCTCATCGCGTGACCCCACGCCGCCATTCAAGGAGGCATAAAGCCCTTCGGAGACGCCGCCCTGCCGGGTGAAAAATCCATGCGCGACGCCCTGCGCTTCAAGGTGCCTGGTTTGAATGGCTATTGCTTTGCTCATGCCGGTCAATCCTCGAAACCGGGCGGCACTGGAAACCCAGTTTGCGTGACAGCCATCGCCTTGAACAGAGTGCCCATCTCATCATGCCCCGTCCCGGTCAGCCGCTTGAGCGCCGAATCGATCATTTCCGCCTGAGGTTCCGCAGCTCCCCGTTTCAAAATCGCCGCCCGCTCGAAAATGCCGAGCCGCCGCAGAAATTCGCCTTGCGGCAGAGGTCCATGCACCCTTGCGCCCACTGCTTGGGCCGCATCAGCAAGGCTTGTGAAATCGACATGTGCGGTCAGATCCGCTTCGCCCGGGTCCTTCAGCGGATCGGCAAAGCGATGCGCCTTGACCGCCTGCAATGTCTCGCCTGCCGCTAGCTGCGTATAGCCATAATCAATGGCGAGAAGCGCGCCGCCAAACCGCACGATCCGCGCCGCGATTTGACGCATGAGCGCTTGCGCCACGACATTGAGTTCCAGAATTTCGCCGGGCCGCCCCGCTTGCCCCAAGCTTTCGTCCGGCTCCCCGGCAAGGCCGAAAATAAATTGCCCGGCCTTGTCGAGACCAACGAGGCGCTCGTGCCAGCCCTTTTCGCCGCGCACATAATGGCGCACCGGGAGAGCGTCGAAAAACTCATTGGCGATGAAGATCGCCGGTCCCTCGGCAAGATCCTCGATTCGCTCGTGCCAGAAAAGGGGAAGGCCGCGGCGTTCAAGCGTGAGCCGCTGGCTCTCCCGCAAAGGGAGGCTCGTCTCGACGAGATGCACTTCGAGCGCGGCGCGAAAATCTGGCGCAGCGCGCGCAGCCCGCAACAGATCGGCCATCAACGTGCCTCGCCCCGGTCCAAGCTCGATCAGGAGAAGGCGGCTTGGCGCCCCCATCGCGCGGAAAACCTCTGCTGCCCAAAGCCCGATCAATTCGCCGAACATCTGGCTGATTTCGGGCGCGGTAATGAAAGCGCCTTGCGCCCCGAAGGGCATCTTGCTGCGGTAATAGCCATGAACCGGATGCGCCAGGGCGAGGCTCATGTAGCGTTCGAGGCTGATCGGACCCTCCTGCGCGATCATCTCGCTGATGATGCGGGCAAGCGGCGTCATGTTGGTGCTAGCGACGGCATTCATGCCGGCTGGGCCTTTGGCTGCCGGAAGGCGGCGAGGATCAAGCCCGCCCCGATAAGGACCAGCGGCAGCGACAGCAACATGCCCATGGTCGCCCCGCCGAACAGAAAGCCCAGTTGCGGGTCGGGCTCGCGAAAGAATTCGCAGGTGATTCGGGCGATCCCATAGCCCGCCCCAAAGAGTCCGGTGACAAGACCCGGCCTTTGCAGCGCGCCAAGCCGGATCACCACAAATAGCAGCAGAAACAAAACGAGCCCTTCGAGCCCCGCCTCGTAAAGCTGGCTCGGATGGCGCGGCAAAGGGCCGGCGCCCGGAAAAATCATCGCCCAGGGTACATCGGTTGGACGGCCCCAAAGTTCCGGCTTGATGAAATTGGCGATGCGACCGAGGAACAAACCGATTGGAACGGCGGCGCAACAGACATCGGCAACGGTTCTGACAGCGATCTTATAGCGCTTCCCGAGCAGAAAGAGCGCGACCGCCGTCCCGGCGAGGCCGCCGTGAAACGACATGCCGCCTTCCCAGACCGCGGGGATTTCCAAAGGATGCGCCAGATAAAAGCTGAAATTATAGAAGAGCACATAGCCGATCCTGCCGCCGAGGATCACGCCAAGCGCCGCATAGACGAGAAGATCATCGACGGCGAGAATCGGGGGGCGCGGCACAATGCCCCACAAGCGCTCGTTCTGGACGAGGGAGCGTGCATAGGCCCAGCCGAGCATCATGCCCGTGATATAGGAGAGGGCATACCAGCGAATCGGAAAAGGCCCGATATTGATCAGAACCGGATCGATCGCCGGATAAGAGACAAGGATTGGCAGCAAAATCGACATTGAAATCGGCATGGGCGCTCCGCAAGTCCTCATGAGCGTTGTGCTATCGGCCCGCCGCCGCGTCAAGTTGCCGGGAACACCGCCACCCTTCCGCGGGAACCGGCGGTGCCACTCAAGCCAAATCGCTCTCGGTATAAGCGATTTGCCGGAAAGGAACCCTGAATCCTCGCAGATTCAGGGCAGAGCATGAAAATTCCATTGCCGAACCGGTTTCCCTGAGCTCAAAAAATGCTCTACAAGTGGTTCGCTCAACAGTCGAGGACCGCATGATGAGTCAGAACCGGGTGTTCGATGATTTCACACGTTTGATGACGGATGCCTCCGAGATGGCGCTGGGGATGCGTCGCGAGGCGGAAACCGCGCTCAAGGGGCAATTCGAGCGGATTCTAGCTACGATGGATGTCGTGACCCGCGAGGAATTCGAGGCCGTGAAACAAATGGCCGCGGCGGCCCGCGACGAGAATGAGCGGCTGGCTGATCGCATCGCCGCGCTCGAAGCGCAACTCAGCATGGCGAATGCGCCGAACACGGACAGCGGTGCAGCCGATTGAGCAGGCAGCGAAAACAAAGGGATCTAAGCAGGATCTCGTGGGCGAACCGACGAAATCATGCTTACGCGCTTCGGCCAGAAATTGTCTCTTGTCCGGTTCGCCCCTTGCCTATAGTCACAAATTTTGTACACGCTTGAGCTAGACAACAATCGCCACGAGTTAGGAGGGTTTCAATGGCCGAGGAGCACGTCTATGCGGGTCATCCTGCCATGGATTATGCCGAGCATGAAAAAACCTACCGGATGTTTATCGGGATGGTGAAATATGGCTCGGTTGCCGCTGTCCTGGCGCTCATCCTTCTGGCCTACTTGACGCTTTGATTTCGACCAGATTGAGGTAGCGTCGGACTGCCGGTGGCAGGGCGTCTTGCATCGCCCTGATTCGACTTGTTGTTTTGCGGGGTCGTTCATGCGCATTGCTATTCCAGCTGAAACCGATTCCGCCGAGGCCCGCGTGGCCGCGACGCCTGAGACGGTGAAGAAATTCATCGGGCTCGGCGCCGAGGTTGTCGTCCAGGCCGGTGCGGGACTTTTGTCCGGCATTCCCGATCCCGAATATGCGGCGGCGGGCGCCGTCATCGCTCCCGACGCAGCGGCGACGGTGCGCGATGCCGATATTGTCCTGCGTGTACGGCGCCCCACCCCGGAAGAAATTTCCGGTGTCAAGGACGGCGCGGCGGTGATCGCGATCACGGACCCCTATGGGCATGTCGATGCGTTGCAATTATTGGCCGGGAGCGGCGTCCTGGTCTTCGCCATGGAATTGATGCCGCGCATCACCAGGGCGCAGGTCATGGACGTGCTGTCGAGCCAGGCCAACCTCGCGGGCTATCGCGCCGTCATCGACGCAGCGGAAGAATATGGCCGCGCCATCCCGATGATGATGACGGCGGCAGGCACGGTTCCGGCCGCGAAGATCTTCATCATGGGCGTTGGTGTCGCCGGCCTTCAGGCGATCGCCACGGCGCGGCGGCTCGGCGGCATCGTGACCGCAACCGACGTGCGCCCGGCCACCAAGGAGCAAGTCCTGTCGCTTGGCGCCAAATTCATCGCGGTCGAGGACGAGGAATTCAAGCAGGCCGAGACCGCCGGCGGTTATGCCAAGGAAATGTCGGCCGACTACAAGGCAAAGCAGGCGGCTCTCACCGCATCGCATATCGCCAAGCAGGACATTGTCATCACGACCGCGCTGATCCCCGGCCGT
>DASQCU010000050.1:0-1879 GCA_035634575.1 Beijerinckia sp. | reverse complement strand
CAAGCACTTCCTGCACGTTGCGGGTTGCTTCCGCCTTGACCGCGCGATCCTCGAAGACCGCTTCGATCACGAGATCGGAACCGGCAAGATCATGATAATCGGCAGATGGTTTGATGCGGGCGAGAAGCGCCTCCTTATCGGCGTTCAAGGCGCGGCCCTTCAAAACCTGGGAAGAAATCATCTTGTCGCAAAAGGCTTTGCCTTTGTCGGCCGCAGCCTGATCGCGATCGATCAACACAACATTAATGCCTGCCAATGCGGTGACATAGGCAATGCCAGCACCCATGAAACCCGCACCCAATATGCCGACCTGTTTGATCGCGGCTGAAGGAATTCGTGCGGGACGGCGCGCGCCTTTGTTCAATTCGCCCATCGAAACGAACAGGGAGCGAATCATGTTCATGGCTTCCGGCGAGCGCAGGATTTTTGCAAACCAGCGCGATTCGATCCGCAGCCCTATGTCGATCGGCATTTGCAGCCCTTCATAGACGCTGTGCAGAAGCGCTTTGGCGGCGGGATAATTATCGAACGTCTCGCGCCGGTAGATCGCATTGGCGGCGGGCCAGATCATCATGCCTTGCGGCGAAAAGATTTTGCCCGAAGGAAGCTTGAAATTCGCCTCATCCCAGGGCGCAATAGCTTTGCCGCCCGCCTTGATCCAGGCCTTCGCTCTCTCAATGAGTTCGGCGGAGGGCGCGATCTCATGCACGAGATTCATGGCCTTGGCGGCCTTCGGCTTTATCTGCTCGCCCTTGAGAAGCATTTGCAGGGCATCGCCCGTCGGCATCAGCCGCGCGACGCGCTGCGTGCCGCCAGCACCGGGAAAGATCCCGATCTTGATTTCCGGCAGGCCGACGCAGGCTTTGTCGCTATCAGCGACCACGCGATAATGACAGGCGAGCGCGAGCTCGAAAGCGCCGCCAAGACACAGCCCATTGATCGCGGCGACGAAAGGCTTTCCGCAAGTTTCAAGCTTGCGATAGACGAGCGACAGGCGGCGCGTCGCCTCGAAGAAAAGGCGGGTGGCTTCCTCTTCGCCTTTGTCTTGCAATATCTTTTGATATTCGGCGGCAATATTGCGGATCATCGAGAGATCGGCGCCGCCGGAAAATGTCTCCTTGCCAGAGGTGATGACGCAACCCTTGATCCCTGCCTCGGCAGCGACATGATCGACAAGGCTTTCCAATTCGTCGATGGCGCTCTCCGTGATGAGATTCATCGCGTGTCCCGCCATGTCCCAGGTGAGAAGTGCGATTCCCTCGGCATCGGTTTCAAAGCGGAAGTTGACGAGGTTCATCTGGCTCTCCCTTGGCCGGTGCCGTTCCGGTGTGGATCTTATACCCGTTCGATAATTGTCGCGGTGCCCATTCCCGAACCGATGCAAAGCGTGATGAGCGCGGTTGCCTTGCCGCTGCGTTCGAGTTCGTCGAGCGCCGTGCCAACCAGCATGGCCCCCGTCGCGCCAAGCGGATGCCCCATGGCAATAGCGCCGCCATTGACATTCAAGCGATCCATGTCGAGATCGAAAGCCTGGGCGAAGCGCAGCACGACGGATGCAAAAGCCTCGTTGACTTCGAAGAGGTCGATGTCATCGAGATTCATCCCGGCGCGGCGCAAAACCTTTTTCGTCACATCGACCGGACCCGTCAACATCATGGCCGGTTCCGAGCCTATATTAGCGAAAGCGCGAATCCTGGCGCGTGGTTTGAGAGAGGCCGCGCGCCCGGCTTCCTCCGAGCCGATCAGGACCGCCGCCGCGCCATCGACAATGCCCGATGAATTGCCGGCATGATGCACATGCACGACTTTTTCCACTTCAGGATGCGCCTGGATGGCAACCGCATCGAATCCGCCTTGCTCGCCCATCATGACGAAAGAG
>DASQCU010000049.1:0-2921 GCA_035634575.1 Beijerinckia sp. | reverse complement strand
AAAACTTCTGCCGCGCTCGTTGGTGGAATCAAGAAGATTGCCGATTTCGAAGTCTCGGTCTCCGCCTATCCGGAGCGCCATCCCGAAAGCCTTTCGGTCGAGGCGGACATCGAATATCTGAAGGGCAAGATCGAGGCGGGTGCGACGCGGGCGATCACCCAATTCTTTTTCGAAAATGAAGTCTATTTCCGTTATCTCGACAAAGTGCGGGCGCAGGGCATAGACATTCCCATTGTCCCCGGCATTGTCCCCGTGCAGAATTTCAAGCAGACTGCCAGTTTCGCACAAAAGACCGGCGCCAGCATTCCGCAATGGCTGGCCGACCGTTTCGAAGGGCTCGACGATGATCCGCAAACGCGGAGATTGATCGCCGCGACGGTCGCTGCCGAACAGGTGCTCGATCTCGTCGATCATGGCGTCAGGGATTTTCATTTCTACACGATGAATCGCGCCGATCTGGTCTATGCCATTTGTCACCTTTTGGGACTTCGGCCGAAACTCGAACAAGAGGCTGCCTGAATGAGCTTGCCACGATTGAATGGTGCTGAGACCCGTGACGCGCTGATGAGTGCGGCAGCCGAGCGTATTCTCGTGCTCGACGGCGCGATGGGCACGATGATCCAGCAGCATAAATTCAGCGAGGAGGATTTTCGTGGGCAAAGGTTCAAGGATTGGCCGCGCGATTTGCGCGGCAATAATGATCTTTTGACGCTGACGCAGCCCGAAGCCATCAAGGCCATTCATCGCGCCTATCTTGACGCGGGCGCCGATCTCATCGGCACCAATACGTTCAATTCGACACGCATTTCCCAAGCCGATTACGGCATGGAGGAACTGGTCTTTGAACTGAACCGCGAAGCGGCGCGTCTTGCGTGCGAGGCAGCCGATGAAGCGGAGGCACGCGATGGCCGCCGCCGTTTCGTTGCAGGTGCGCTGGGGCCGACCAATCGCACCGCATCCATCTCGCCCGACGTGAATAATCCCGGTTTTCGCGCGGTGAGTTTCGATGATTTGCGCGTGGCCTATGCGGAAGCCGCAAAGGCTTTGATTGAAGGCGGCGCGGATATTCTGATTGTCGAGACGATCTTCGACACGTTGAATGCCAAGGCCGCGCTGGCCGCCATCGAAGAGGTCTTTGCGGAAACCGGGCAGAGCCTGCCGGTCATGATTTCAGGCACGATCACCGATCTTTCCGGGCGCACGCTGTCCGGCCAGACGCCGACCGCTTTCTGGAACTCGGTGCGCCATGCGAATCCGCTGACGATTGGTCTCAATTGCGCATTGGGCGCGCGGGAAATGCGCGCACATCTGGCTGAGCTTTCCCGTGGGGCGGATACGCTCATCTGCGCCTATCCGAATGCCGGTCTGCCGAATGAATTCGGGCTCTATGACGAGAGCCCCGAATATATGGCCTCTCTCGTCGGCGAATTTGCCGAAGCGGGGCTTGTGAATATCATCGGCGGCTGTTGCGGCACGACCCCGCCGCATATTCATGCGATTGCCGAGCGCGTGAAGGGCATCGCACCGCGCAAGATTCCCGAGGTCGCGCCTTTGCTGCGATTGTCCGGCCTCGAGCCTTTCGCGCTGTCGCACGATATTCCCTTCGTGAATGTGGGCGAGCGTACCAATGTCACCGGCTCTGCCCGGTTCCGCAAATTGATCAAGGAAGGCGATTTCGCCACGGCGCTCGATGTCGCGCGCGATCAGGTTGCGATGGGCGCGCAAGTCATCGACGTCAACATGGACGAAGGGCTTCTCGATTCCGAGAAGGCCATGGTCGAATTTTTGAATCTCGTCGCCGCCGAGCCCGACATTGCCCGCGTGCCGGTGATGATCGATTCCTCGAAATTCAATGTCATCGAAGCCGGCCTCAAATGCGTCCAGGGCAAGGCCATCGTCAATTCGATCTCGATGAAGGAAGGCGTCGAAAAATTCATCGAAGCCGCGAAGGTCGTGCGCCATTATGGTGCTGCGGTTGTCGTCATGGCTTTCGACGAGCAGGGTCAGGCCGATAGCCGGGACCGCAAGGTCGAGATTTGTTCGCGCGCCTACGAGATCCTGACCAGGGATGCCGGTTTTCCACCGGAAGATATTATCTTCGATCCGAATGTGTTCGCGGTCGCGACCGGCATCGAGGAGCACAATAATTACGGCGTCGATTTCATCGAGGCCGCGCGCGAGATCCGCAAGCGCTTTCCGCTCGTGCATATTTCAGGCGGTGTTTCCAATCTCTCCTTTTCGTTTCGCGGCAATGAGCCGGTGCGCGAGGCCATGCACTCGGTCTTTCTCTATCATGCCATTGCCGCTGGAATGGATATGGGCATCGTCAATGCCGGACAATTGTCGGTCTATGCCGAGATCGATCCGGAACTGCGCGAGGCCTGCGAGGATGTCGTGCTCAATCGGCGTCCGGACGCAACCGAAAGATTGCTGGCGCTCGCCGAGAGCTACAAAGGGCAGGGGACGGAGCGGCAGGAAAAGAATCTCGCATGGCGCGAGGAGCCTGTCGAGAAGCGTCTCGAACATGCGCTTGTGAACGGCATAACCGAATTCATCAATGAGGATGTGGAAGAGGCACGCCGCCGCGCAACAAGACCGCTCGACGTGATCGAAGGGCCTTTGATGGCTGGCATGAATGTCGTCGGCGATCTTTTCGGGTCGGGCAAGATGTTCCTGCCGCAAGTTGTCAAATCGGCGCGGGTCATGAAGGCGGCGGTCGCCTATCTCATGCCTTTCATGGAAGAGGAAAAGCAGAACGCGGGCGACAGCGTGCGGACGAGCGCCGGAAAGATCCTGATGGCGACCGTCAAGGGCGATGTCCACGATATTGGCAAGAATATCGTCGGCGTCGTTCTCGCCTGCAATAA
Organism: Beijerinckia sp.; assembly: GCA_035634575.1. Classification (GTDB taxonomy): domain Bacteria; phylum Pseudomonadota; class Alphaproteobacteria; order Rhizobiales; family Beijerinckiaceae; genus Beijerinckia. The sequence goes on along the minus strand of DASQCU010000049.1, from coordinate 54 downwards.
TTATGAGATCATCGATCTTGGCGTCATGGTGCCCGCTGCCAAGATCATCGAAAC
>DASQCU010000048.1:0-6467 GCA_035634575.1 Beijerinckia sp. | reverse complement strand
CGCCCGAGGCCTGCGTCAGAGGCAAGATGAGCGCGACCTTGACCGGCCCGCTGCCAATTGATTCATTGCCCGGCAATGACTGCGTTTGAACCTTGTCGCTCGGTGGCGGCGGTGCCGGGTGATTGTCCCCGAGCCAGGAGTGGCCGAGCCAGCCATTGACCGTACCGCAGGCGCTGAGCGCCAGAGCAAGGCAGACGACCGCGACCGGCCGCGAAGCGCGACCCATCAATCTGGGCTCTTCAGACGCAAAACTGGCCTCCCGCTGGCCGTGGCCGCTCGTAAAACCTTTCATCCGGGCGAACCTCCGCTCCGCGCTCTTTCGGTCGAAAACCCTGCATTGCAAGAACACAAAGTCAGAACATTTGAGCCAGGACAAGGCCAAAAAAGGAGATGTCACACAAATTCAGGCCGCTTTCCGTCGAAAACAACCTTTCCGGCATGAAAAAATGCTGAGTGCGCAGGTCCAACGGCCATTTTTTATGGCGGACGGGATCATATGTCTCGTAGGTAGACAGATTGAAAACCGTCCGGCAAGCCGTTTATCTGGAGACGAGTCAAGGAAAAGCGAGGGCCGCCTTGCAGCATTTCCCAATATGTTCTATATAAAGAACAGTGGGACGTTATAACGAACACCCATTTTAATGAACTTTTGCGGTGGCATTTGCCGCTTCTTCCATTCCAGGCCGGCGCCCGAAAACCATGGACGAATTGAGCGCAGGCAAGCCGGGACCGGCTTGCGAACTCCACAGAAGCGTCTTTACCGCCTTCGGCCTCAAGGCTGAGGCGGAGCCTATTCGCCCGGGCCTGCATGTGGTCGCAACCCCAATCGGTAATCTCGGCGATATTTCGTTCCGTGCGCTTGCGACCCTCGCGGCGGCGGATGCCGTCGTCGCCGAGGATACGCGGGTGACGAAGACCTTGCTCGCCCATTACGGCATTTCCACGCCGCTCGTCGCCTATCATGAGCATAATGCCACAGTGATGCGCCCGCATCTTCTCGCGCGCCTCGCAAGTGGCTCGACCCTCGCGCTGGTTTCCGATGCCGGCACGCCGCTTATTTCCGATCCCGGCTTCAAGCTCGTCGCGGAGGCTTTGGCGCAGAATATTCAGGTGACCTCGGTGCCAGGGGCCTCTGCCGTGCTGGCTTCCCTGGTAGTGGCGGGTTTGCCGACGGATCGCTTCTTTTTTGAAGGGTTCCTGCCGGTCAAACCGGGGCCGCGCCGCCAGCGCATCGCCGAGCTTGCGGCTATTCCGGGCACGCTGATCTTTTTCGAATCGCCGCGCCGGGTTGCCGAGACGCTTACCGATCTCGCGGCAGTTCTTGGGCCCCGCGATGGCGCGATCGCGCGCGAATTGACCAAATATTTTGAAACGGTGCGGCGCGGCCCGCTTCCCGAACTCGCCGCCGCCTTCGCGGCTGAGCCTCCGCCGAAGGGCGAGATTGTCGTGCTGGTCGGGCCGCCCGTGGCCGATGCCGCGGCTGCCAGTGGCGAGGAACTCGACCACAAGCTCGGCAAGGCGCTGGAGACGCTGTCGGTCAAGGATGCCGCTGCCGTCGTTTCCGCCGAGACCGGCCAGCCGCGCCGCAAGGTTTATGCGCGCGCGATCGAACTTGCAGCGCAGCGGCGGTGATGAGGGACGCGGCAGAGCGCCGCAAAGCCTATCGATCAGGCATTCGTGCGGAATGGATCGCGCTCTGCTGGCTGCGCCTCAAAACCTATCGAATTCTCGCCTGCCGCTATATCGTCAAAGGCGGGGAGATCGATATTGTCGCGAGGCGTGGCGATACGATTGCCTTCATCGAGGTCAAGGCACGAGCACATCTCGATGAAGCGCGGATCGCGATCGATGCAGTCAAGGAGCGGCGGCTGTCACGCGCGGCAAGGGTCTGGCTTGGCGCGAACCCCTGGGCTTCCTCGCTGACCTTGCGCGGCGATGCCCTTTATATCGCGCCATGGTGCTGGCCACGCCATTCCATCGCCGCGATCGAATTGGATTTGGGATAAGCGCTCGCTCTGGCCGGTCGAATCGCTTACGCGAGAGCGATTTGGCTCAAGTGGCACCGCCTGTTCCTACGGAACGGCGGTAGATTGTCGCTTGCATTTCACGCCGCAGCCTTAATCTTGTACCATGCATTGCAGATGGCGACTCATTGCGGGGCTCTCGAGTTTTCGCTTTTTCAAAGAGGTGAAAGAAAATTCAGGAAGGAACCAGGAGTCATAGTCTTGACCCTTGGAGTCTCTTGTGCCTCACCTGCTGCGCGGTCCTGCTCATGCAAACGCTTGGCGATAATTTGAACACTGAGACGAAATTGCGGCCTGCACCGCTTTCGATCGAACACGGGATATCCGCAGATCTTATCGCGGTCCTGGTCGCCGTGACCTGCGGCGAACCGCTTGTCTTGACGATCCAGGACCAGCGTGCCTTGCCGTCCGGGCCTTTCGAGCTTGCGCATCGTTCCTTGCAAGCCGGGCTGCGCGCCTGGGTCGAGCGGCAGACGAGGCTGCCGCTTGGCTATATAGAGCAGCTCTATACTTTCGCCGATCGTGATCGTGCGGGCGTGGCGGGACAGCATGTCATTTCGATCAGTTATCTTGGCCTGACCCGCGAACAACCGGCGTCCGGCGAACATGAAGCGAGCTGGCGAAGCTGGTACGCCTATTTTCCCTGGGAGGATCATCGCGTCGGGCCTCCCCTCCTGGTCGAGAACGTCATAGCACCGCAGTTGAAGGCCTGGGCGCAACAGGACAAGGCGAGGCAGCAGGATCGCTGGCAGCGCGCGGCAATGACCTTCGGCTTCGAGGGCCGCGCCTGGAACGAGGAACTTGTCCTGCAGCGTTACGAGCTTTTGTATGAAGCCAAGCTGATCCCCGAAGCGCTCCGTGGCAATTTGCCCGAGGTCTTGCGGCCTGGTCCCGCCACAGCCACAGAACCGGGCCTCGGCGGCGCCATGATCCTCGATCATCGCCGGATTCTGGCGACAGGGATCGCGCGCCTGAGGGCAAAAATCAAATATCATCCGGTCGTTTTCGAATTGATGCCGGAAACTTTCACGCTCCTGCAATTGCAGCGCTGTGTCGAAGCTTTGGCCGGGCGTTTGGTGCATAAGCAGAATTTTCGCCGCCTGATCGAGCAGCAGGAACTCGTTGAAGAAACGGGTGAAACGAGCCAGGATACCGGCGGACGGCCCGCGAAACTTTTCCGTTTCCGCCGCGAGGTTTTGGCCGAGCGGGCGATCGTCGGGACCAAACTGCCCATTTCAAGGGCTTGACAAATCTTATACTCATCCCCAGCATATGGTCTAATAATACTCAAGGGGAGTATAAGGTGATGGCGTTGACGGCGGAATTGCTGCGGTCGGAAAATCTGTGGTCAGAAGCGCTTTATCAGAAAGTGCAGCACGCGATTCCAGCGATTGAATGGCCTTTCTACGCACAAGACGTTGACGCCATCATGACGCTGAAACGCACCCGCAATGCGGTCGTGCTCGCGCATAATTACCAGACCCCGGAAATCTTCCATTGCGTCGCCGATCTCGTTGGCGACAGCTTGGCTCTCGCCCGCGAGGCGATGAATGTCGAAGCCGATGTAATCGTCCTCGCCGGCGTTCATTTCATGGCCGAGACGGCCAAACTAATGAATCCGCAGAAGACCGTGCTGATCCCCGACCTCGGCGCCGGGTGCTCGCTTGCGGACTCGATCAGGCCCGAGGATGTGCGCCAGTTGCGTCAGCGCTATCCCGGCGTTCCGATCGTGACCTATGTGAACACGTCGGCTGCCGTAAAGGCCGAATCCGACATTTGCTGCACCTCCGGCAATGCCAAGAAGATCGTGGAATCGCTTGGCGTCCCGCGCGTGATCATGATCCCGGATGAATATCTCGCGAAGAATATCGCGGCCGAGACCGGGGTCGAGATCATCACCTGGAATGGCCATTGCGAAGTGCATGAGCGCTTCAACGCCGAGGAAGTGCGCCAGTTGCGCGAGGATTATCCGGGCGTCACGATCCTGGCCCATCCCGAATGTCCGCCGGAAGTCGTGGCCGAGGCCGATTTCTCGGGCTCGACAGCGGCAATGGCGTCTTATGTTGCCAATGAGCTTCCGCCGCGGGTGGTGCTCCTGACTGAATGTTCGATGAGCGATAATGTCGCCTTGCAACATCCTGAGCTCGAATTCATCCGGCCCTGCAATCTTTGTCCACATATGAAGAGGATTACGCTCGGCAATATTCGCCGCGCGCTTGAAGATATGAGCCATGAAGTTGTGATCGATGAAAGCGTGGCCGAACGCGCCCGTCTCTCGGTCGAGCGTATGCTTGCAGTGAAATGACCCGCTGAAATGACGGATATTCGCGATACGGCGGGCGCGCCCATCATTATTGGCGGCGGTCTCGCGGGCTTGATGACGGCCCTGACCCTGGCTCCGCACCCGGTCGTGCTGTTCACCAAGGCGCCGCTGGGCTTCGAGGCATCGAGCACGCTCGCCCAAGGAGGCATTGCCGCCGCGATTGGCGTGGACGATGACCCTGCCTTGCATCTTGCCGATACGCTGGCAGCTGGCGACGGGCTCTGCGACGAAACCGTTGCCGCCCCGATCCTGCGTGCGGCGCCTGCCACGATCGAGGAGCTTGTCCGGCTTGGCGTGCCTTTCGATCGGGACAGCCACGGCAGGATTGTCCTTGGTCTCGAAGCCGCGCATAGCCACCGCCGGATCGTTCATGCCGGGGGCGATGCAAGCGGGCGGGAAATCATTCGCGCCTTGACCCGTCTGGTGCATGAAACGCCCTCGATCACCGTGATAGAGGGGATCGCCGCGCGCCGCCTGATGGTCGAGGATAATCGCGTGACCGGCGTGCTTGGCAATACGAATTGCGGGCCGGTGGCTTTCGCGACAGATCGCGTCGTTGTTGCGACGGGCGGCATCGGCGGCCTTTTCCTGCATGGCACGAATCCGGCGGGCTCGTTCGGTCAGGGTCTCGTGCTCGCGGCAAAGGCTGGCGCGCGCATGGCCGACCTTGAATTCGTGCAGTTTCATCCGACTGCGCTCGACAGCAAGTCCTTCCCGCTGAAGCTTATCAGCGAGGCTGTGCGGGGCGAGGGCGCAATCATCATCGATGAAAAGGGCCACCGTTTCATGGCGGATGAGCCCGGGGCCGAACTCGCGCCGCGCGATGTCGTGGCCCGGCGGGTCTGGCGGCATATGGCGGCAGGGCATAAGGTCTTTCTCGACGCGCGAGACATTCCCGATCTCGATTTCCCGCGCCGTTTCCCGGCGATCACCGCGCTTTGCCAGGAGGCGGGAATCGATCCCGTCACCCAGCCGATTCCGATCCGGCCCGCCGCGCATTACCACATGGGCGGGATTGCGGTGGATGTTTTGGGGCGCACCTCGATCGAGGGCCTTTGGGCTTGCGGGGAAGCGGCCTGCACGGGCCTTCATGGCGCCAACCGCCTTGCCAGCAATTCGCTCCTTGAGGCGGCGGTCTGCGGCCGCTGGGTTGCGAAGGATATTGCCGCGCGCGAGGCGCGGCGGACGAAACCAAATGTCCCCGCCGCGCCGGGAGGAAGCGATCCGTCCCTCGTGCGTCCGATCCTGTCGCGCGCGGCAGGGGTCTTGCGCGATGGCGAGGGCCTGCGTGCGGCGGCCGCGGCGCTTTATCCCCTTGCGACGTCCAATGATGCCGCAAGCGATCCGGCCATCATTGCCTTGATGATTGTCATCGCGGCCTTGCGGCGGCAGGAAAGCCGGGGCGCGCATATGCGTATCGATTTTCCCGCGCCGTCGCGCGAGGCGAAACGCACGACGCTCCGCCTCGGTGATGTGCTCGTTGCCGCGCGAGAGTTCGTTCAGGAAGCCGTGGCGTGATGATGAAGCCAGCGCCCCTTCCGGCCATCATGCTCGAGCCTTTGGTTCGCGCGGCCCTGCTTGAAGATCTTGGCCGGGCAGGGGATGTGACAACCAATGCGATCGTGCCCGCCGATGCCCGTGTCACGACCGTGCTCGCGGCGCGCCAGGCGGGCGTGGTTGCCGGGCTCGATGTCGCGCGGCTCGCCTTTCAATTGATCGATCCCGCGATCCGAATCGATGTCGAGCGCGAGGATGGCACGACACTCGCCCCCGGCGACGTGATTGCCACGATTTCCGGTCCCGCGCGCGGCATTCTGACGGCGGAACGGGTCGCTCTGAATTATCTCGGCCATTTGAGCGGGATCGCCAGCGCCACGGCTTCGATCGTTGCGGCGGTGCGGGGTACGAAAGCGACGATTGTATGCACACGCAAGACGACGCCCGGCCTGCGCGCGGTGGAAAAACATGCGGTTCGCCTCGGCGGCGGCGGCAACCACCGCTTCGGCCTCGATGACGCCGTGCTCATCAAGGATAATCATGTTGCGATCGCGGGCGGCGTCGTCGAGGCCCTGCGCCGGGCAAAAAGCGGCGCCGGCCATCTCGTCAAGATCGAACTCGAA
>DASQCU010000047.1:0-8511 GCA_035634575.1 Beijerinckia sp. | reverse complement strand
CGCCTTGCGGCGGTTTCGCGTCCTGAACGAAATCATGGGTGTTTCCGAGGTCCATGTTCTCGCGACGGCGGCGGCCCGTGACGCGTCCAATGGTGCCGAATTCCTCGCCGCGGCAACGGAGGCGATTGGCGCGCCGATCTCGCTTCTTTCGGGCGGCCGCGAGGCGGAGCTTTCGGCCCATGGAGTCATTGCCGGCATTGCAAAAGCTGATGGCGTCGTCGGCGATCTCGGCGGAGGTTCACTGGAACTCATCGACGTGAAGGGCACGCATATTGGCAAGGGAGTGAGCCTGCGGCTCGGCGGCCTTGCCTTGATGGATGCTTCCGGCAATTCGCCGCGTGCTGCCGTCAAGATTGTCCGTGAAGCGCTGTCGAAATCGAAGATTCTTGAGCGCATGAATGGCCGCACATTCTATGCCGTCGGTGGAACCTGGCGTGCGCTCGCGAAGCTCCACATGCGCCAGCGCCATTATCCGCTGACCGTTATGCACGGGTATGTCATCCCGGCGCCGGATGCCGCAGATTTCGCAGGTCTGGTCGAAAGGGTGAACACGGATACTTTGATTTCGATCGATGCCGTCAATGCGGCACGCCGGCCGCTGCTCGCTTATGGCGCCGTCGTTCTCGAAGAAATCATCCGCAAGGCGCAACCCGCGGAAGTGGTGATCTCGACAACGGGTGTGCGCGAAGGCCTGCTTTATGAAAAGCTCGATCTGGAGCAGCGCCTGCAGGACCCCTTGATCGTCGCGGCGAATGAATTCAATCAGCTCTATTCCCGCGCGCCGCAACATGCCGAGGATCTTTGCGATTGGACCGATCGCTTCATGAGAACGACGCATCTCGAGGAAACACCAGAGGAGAAGCGGCTGCGCCATGCCGCTTGTCTGTTGAGCGATGTGAATTGGCGGGCGCATCCGGATTATCGGGGCGAGGAAAGCCTCAATCTTGTGGCAAATGGGTCTTTCCTTGGCGTCGATCACCCCGGCCGGTCATTCCTCGCTCTGACCGCCTCCTACCGTTATCTCGGCCTCGACGAGGACGTAAGCCCGCAAATAAGAACCCTTGTCTCGTCGCGCCTCCTTGATAAGGCACGGATCCTTGCCGCCGCCATACGGGTCGGCACGATCGTTTCCGGTTCGATGGGCAATATTCTGCCGCGCACGCCGATTGCCTGCGTGAAATCCAAAGTGGTTTTGACCATGCCGCGCGATCTCGCCGATCTTGCAAGCGACCGCTTGCAGAATCGGCTGAAGCAGCTCGCCCGCCTCATCGGACGCGAACCCCAGATCGAGGTGGAGGGTTGAGACTGAGGATCGCAAAGAGCGGTCCATGGCGCGGCGAGACAATCCACAGAAAAAAACTGCACGCGATTTCGCGGGAGGCGCGGTTCGCATTAATATCATCGGTCATAAAGAATGACCGATGGTGGCATTCTCGTATTCTCGCCAAACATCTGAAAATAGCGAGATGCGAGGATGAAACCGAGGGTTGTTTTTACCCCTCGTATAAGATCGCTGCGTGCTCGATTCGCCCGCTCTTGAAAAATCCCGCTTGTTCCTCGGCGTCGAGCGCTCGGCGCTGGGTCGGCCTTGGCGCGATCGGCTTGATGCGGCGGGCCAGGCGAAGGCGCTCGCCATTTCGCAATTGCACGGGGCTAGCGATCTTGTATCGCGGGTTCTTGCCGGGCGCGGCATAGCGCCCGAAGCCGCCGAAAGTCATCTCGATCCGACTCTTCGCCAGTTGATGCCCGATCCATCCTCGCTCATCGACATGGACGCCGCCGTAGAGCGAATCGCTGCCGCAATCGAGAGAGGTGAAAAAATCGCGATCTTCGGCGATTACGACGTCGATGGAGCTGCGTCCTCAGCCCTTATCGCCAATTATCTGCGCGCCTGTGATACGCCCTTTATTATCCATATTCCGGATCGGATTTTCGAAGGCTATGGCCCGAATGTCGAGGCGATCAAGGCTTTGGCCGCGGCAGGAGCAAAGCTCCTCATAACGGTCGATTGCGGCACGATGAGCCATGCGCCTCTCGCCGAGGCGCAGAGGCTCGGTCTCGCGCCGATCGTTCTCGATCACCATCAGGCGCCGGAAATCCTGCCGGAGGCTTTGATCGTCAATCCGAATCGTCAGGACGATCTCTCCGGCCTCGGCCAGCTCTGCGCCGCTGGCGTCTCCTTCATGATGCTTGTCGCGTTGAACCGCCTTCTTCGCGCCAGAAATTTTTTCACGACAGCCCGGCCGATGCCGGATCTCCTCGCCGAGCTCGATCTCGTGGCGCTGGCAACCGTCGCCGATGTCGCGCCGCTGACCGGCCTTAACCGGGCCTTCGTCACCAAGGGGCTTGCGGTGATGAGCGCACGTGGGCGGCCCGGCCTGAAGGCTTTGTTCGATGTCGCGGGTGCCGATGGGCCGCCAAGATCCTATCATCTGGGTTTTCTGATCGGGCCGCGAATCAATGCGGGCGGCCGCATCGGGGATGCCGCGCTTGGCGCCAAGCTTTTGACCCTCACGGATAAGATCGAGGCCACTCGAATTGCACAAGAGCTCGACCGCCTGAACCGCGAACGTCAGGAACTCGAAGCCGCGACTCTCGAAGCGGCGGAGGCGGAAGCGCTCGCAAGTTTAGGTCTCAAGGATCAGGGAGCGGCCATCGTCACGGCGGCAGAAGGCTGGCATCCAGGTGTCGTCGGGCTCGTCGCGACCAGGCTCAAGGACAAGTTCCGGCGTCCGGCCTTTGCCATTGCCTTCAACAATGGGCCGACAGGAACAGGATCAGGCCGCTCGATTGCTGGGGTCGATCTAGGCCGCGTGGTGCGCGGCGCCGTCGAATCAGGCATCCTCGTCAAGGGCGGCGGCCATGCAATGGCGGCGGGAATCACAATCGCCCGCGATCGCGTCGCCGATTTTTGTGCCTATCTTGAAGAAAAACTCGCGGCCATTGTGGCCGAGCGACTCGCAGGCGAGGCCTTGCTCATCGATGCGGCTCTGACCGCAAGCGGTGCCAATCCAGCCTTGCTGGCCAGTCTGGAGCGGGCCGGGCCCTATGGCGCAGGCAATCCCGAGCCGGTTTTCGTCCTGCCCGCGCATCGCCTTGTCGATGTCGCGAATGTCGGCAATGGACATGTGCGCCTGCGCGCGCAGGCTGGCGATGGCGCGAAAATAGATGGAATCGCTTTTCGCGCAGCAGCCGAGCCGATTGGCGCGGCGCTTCGTGCCGCGCACGGAACCATGGTGCATCTCGCTGGAACCCTCTCGCTGGACCGATGGGGTGGCCGCGAGCGGGTACAATTAAGATTGCTCGATCTGGCACAAGTTGCGTCGCCACGCGCTTTGTGAGCTTGCCAGCCACGCCTTCGGCCTTTATATGTCCGCGCTGTCGAGCGGTTTCCAAGCACAAGCTTTGGCCCCCGGCTCCGCGCTCTTCGTCTATCGGTTAGGACGGCACCCTTTCACGGTGCAGAGAGGGGTTCGATTCCCCTAGAGCGCGCCACCGCTTTCCCAAGTTTCCGGCCGCCCCGCTGATCGGACCAGACCTTTGGCCATCCGAAGGTTCACGTGTAGCTTCCGCAAAATCGCGAAACCATTGTCAGCCTCTCTCGCGTGAGGTCGCGATTCGAGGGGAGCTCACCGTGAAATATGAGTGGTAGGCGAGGCTGGCCCGATCCATGCAGGCTTATATCGAAAATGTACCGCCGTTCCGAAGGAACAGGCGGTGCCCCTCCAGCAAATCGCTCTCGCGTAAGCGATTTGCTGGAAAGGAACCCTGAATCCTCACGGATTCAGGGTATATCATGGCGAGAGGAGCCGTACATTTATGGATGCGACCCCCAAATTGGCGGATGTGATCCTGGATCTTTGCAAGGAGGCGGGCCCATCCAATACGCTCGATCCAGAGACGGCAGCGCGGGCTTTTGTAGCAATCGATGGAAGGGGAGCGAGCACATCCTGGCAGAGCTATCTCGATCCCGTGCGCGAAAATGTCGTGAAACTCGCGAAGGAAGGAAAGATTGTCATCTACCGCAAGGGTGTCGCTGTCGATCCAGCGACATTCAAGGGCGTCTACCGATTCGGATTGGCGGCTGGTGGCTAACTGCGCGCCATTGCGACGCTCTGCTCGCATCGGCTGAGTCTTTTATAGCCAAGATTGCGAGGACCGAACAACGTAACCTTGGCTATAGAGAGAGCCGTACGACTTCACGCATTCCCATCCGGGAGCCTCGGACCGATCAGCGAGGCTTGCGAATCGAGCAAAGCCAGATCCTTTTTCACCTGATGCAGTTTCCGTTCAAGGTGAAGCAGAAGGGCGCGGCTGTGGCCGCCGAGTGCTGCGGAACTTCGGGCCTCCGCCAAAGTCTTCTCATGGCGGTCGGCTTGCGCTTTGATTTCCTCGCGCTGAGCGCGGATCTTCTGTGGCATTCACTATCCTCCCCGGTTAATGCACCACTTTTATTCCGAATCAACAGCAACGCCCGAGCATCCAATGCCCAAGTTACGGCAGGAATACGGCGGTTCCTGCCTTTCCTGAATAAATGCTGAACAATACCAAGAGTTGCAAAGAGTCCGGTCTCTCGAAGCGAGAGGATGGGGCTTGTTCAAAACCGCCGGAGGTGACAAAAGGTGGCAAGATTCAAACGATCGCGAGAAACGGTTTCTCGCCTGATGATCGGGGCTGGTGTTTTGTTGACGATGGAACCGAATAAAAAACAGGAGCGTGCAGGCTCCATTCGCGTCTCTAGCATCAAAGGCCGCGCGCTATGACGGCGCCCGACGGGACCTCGATCGGACCCCGCCTGAAGCCGATCCTCGCGCAGCGCCAGGCCGACGTGGACAAGGCCAAAGAGAAGCGCTCCATGGGCAATCTCACCGGCGCGATCGGCGAATTGGCAATGACGCGGGGCTTCCTCGGCGCTCTCTACGAACATTTCGCCAAGACAGGCAAGCCGGGCGTCATCGCGGATATCAGGGGCGCCTCGCCGCTCTCCAAATCGACCCGTTCGCGCGTTGACGTGATGGACATAGCGGAAGATTTCCGGGATGGTGGCGCGACCGCCGTTTCAGCCTCGCCCGATCGCCGTTTCTTTCGCGGCAGCATCGCGGATCTCGCGACCGCCAAGGCCGCCAATCTGCCGATTCTCGCCAATGATGTCGTCGTCGATCGCTATCAGGTTCTCGAAGCGCGCTATGCCGGGGCCGACGCGGTTCTGCTGATCGTCGGCATTCTAGGTCAACAGCTCGGCGAATTCGTCGCCATCGCGCAATCTGTCGCGCTCGATGCCTATGTCGAGGTGCGCAACGAAGCGGAGCTCGAAATCGCGCTTGCAGCGGGGGCGAGCCTGATCGCGGTCAATAATCGCGACCTCGAGACCCTCGAAGCGGACATGACGGTTTGTGAAAGGCTCCTGCCCAAAATACCGGCCGATAGAGTCTTTGCGGTCGCATCCGGCGGCATCAAGACGCTTGCTGATATCGAGAAAATGGCGGCACTCGGGGCCAAGGCCGTGCGGGTCGCCACCGTCCTGATGGAGGCCAAGGACCCTTATGAGGCCTTGCATCATCTTCTGGGTACGACCCCTCCGGAGGAAGAGGCGTAAGACGGCGGGCATACTGCAGGACACGTCGCAAGAAAAAAGAAGCGGCCTGAGCCGGGTTCGTGATATTCTGGGAATACTGAACTCGTCTGCTTGACGCTGATCCAATGCTCAAGCTTGCGTGGGGCGACGAGCTCTGTTAACCGAGACATAACAGGAGAGCGGTCAAACGATGGCGAGCCACGAGCCCCTTCAAGCGCATCGCAAGGTCAAGCTGAGCTCGGACCGTAAATTTGGCATAGTTTTCAGCATTGTATTTGCTATATTCGGCATCTGGCCCTTCGTTTTCCATCATCAGCCCATTCGATGGTGGCTTCTCGCGCTCGCTGCCGTCTTCCTTATTCTTGCCGCGATTGCCCCTCAATCGCTCAATATATTGAACAAGGCATGGTTCAAACTGGGGCAGTTGCTCAATTTGATCACGGGTCCGATCATCATGGGGCTCATGTTCTTCGCAGGCGTCGTTCCTGTTGGCTGGATCTTGCGCAAACAGGGCAAGGATTTACTCGGCTTAAAGCACGACCCCGAAGCCGAAACTTATTGGATCAAGCGCGAGCCTCCGGGCCCGGCATCCGGCACATTGACCAAACAGTTTTAAGGAGAAGCAATGTCTCTGCTTGGCGAGCTTTTCGAATTCATGGGCGCGCGTAAAAAGCTTTGGCTTCTGCCTTTGCTTGTCCTGTTCTTGATCTTCGGTGGTTTGTTCGTGCTGGGGCAAGGCTCTGTCGTGGCGCCCTTCATCTATACTCTGTTTTGATCATCCGAAATGCTCATTCTCGGCATTTCTGCCTTCTACCATGACAGTGCCGCTGCGCTGATTCGTGATGGCGCGATCATTGCTGCCGCGCAGGAAGAACGCTTCACGCGCAAGAAGCACGATGCCGCTTTTCCGGTCAATGCGATTGCCTATTGCCTCGCCGAGGCCGGCGTCACAGATGGCTCGGTGGATCGCGTCGTCTTCTACGAAAAGCCGTTCCTCAAATTCGAGCGGCTTCTCGAAACCTATCTTGCTTTCGCGCCGCGCGGATTTCCTTCCTTTCGGAAGGCCATGCCGCTTTGGATCGGCGAAAAGCTCTTTCAACGCGATCTTATATTGCGTGAACTAGCAACAATCGCGCCAGCGCTCGCCGAGAAGGAAAAACTGCGTTTTTCCGAACATCATTTTTCGCATGCTGCATCGGCCTTTTTTCCATCTCCCTTCGAATCCGCTGTCGTCCTGACCATGGATGGCGTCGGTGAATGGGCGACGAGCTCGGCAGCGATCGGGCAGGGCGACGATCTGCAGATCGTCAAGGAAATCCATTTCCCGCATTCCTTGGGCCTGCTCTATTCAGCCTTCACCTATTACACCGGGTTCAAGGTCAATTCTGGTGAGTATAAAGTCATGGGGCTCGCCCCCTATGGCGAACCGAAATATGCGAAGGCCATTTTCGATCATCTGATTGATGTGAAGCCGGACGGGTCGTTCCGGCTCAATCTCGATTATTTCGATTATTGCACCGGCCTCACAATGACGAACCGCCGCTTCGATCAAGTGTTTGGTGGCCCGCCGCGCCGCGCTGACCAGCTTTTGGAGCAGCGACACATGGATCTCGCGGCGTCGATCCAGGCGGTGACCGAAGAGGTCGTGTTGCGCCTCACGCGTTCGCTCAGCGCCGAGACCGGGTTGCGGCAGCTTTGCCTCGCCGGAGGTGTCGCCTTGAATTGTGTCGCCAATGGCAAAGTGCTGCGCGACGGCCGTTTCGACGAAATCTTCATTCAGCCCGCCGCCGGCGATGCAGGCGGCGCGCTTGGCGCCGCGCTCGCGATCTCCCATCGGGAAGATGGCAGGGATCGCAAGAATGCGGCATCATCTCGCATGGATGCCATGCGAGGGGCCTATCTCGGACCGAGCTTCGAGCAGAGCGATATCGAGCGGCGCTTGAAAGCCGCGGGCGCCAACTTCAGCATCGTTGATGATGAAGAGGCCTTGATCGGCAAGACCGCCGCCGCGCTCGCAAGCGGGCAGGCGGTCGGCTGGCATCAAGGCCGGATGGAATTCGGTCCGCGCTCACTCGGCAATCGCTCGATCCTTGGCGATCCGCGTTCGCCAACCATGCAGAAGGCCTTGAATCTCAAGGTCAAATATAGGGAAAGTTTTCGGCCCTTTGCGCCGTCGGTGCTGCGTGAGCGGGTCGCGGACTGGTTCGAGATCGATAGCGATTCGCCCTACATGCTTCTCGTCGCCGATGTGAAGGAAGCGCGTTGCCGCAAGATGTCGGCCGAGGAACAGGCCTTGTTCGGCATCGACAAGCTCAACGTCCTGCGTTCCGACATTCCCGCGGTCACCCATGTCGATTATTCGGCGCGCATCCAGACGGTCCATCAGGAGACGAACCCGCGCTATCATGCGTTGATCAGCGAATTCGAGAGGCTGACGGGCTGCCCCGTCTTGGTGAATACGAGCTTCAACGTGCGCGGCGAGCCTATTGTCTGCACGCCCGAGGACGCATTTCGCTGCTTCATGGGATGCGAAATCGAGTTTTTGGCGGTAGGCAACTGCATCCTGCGCAAGGAAGACCAAAACCCCGATCTCGCGCGGGACTATAAGAACGCGTTCGAACTCGATTAGAGCGCTTTACCAACGGTCATAAAGAATCACCGTTAGTGCCACTCTCGAATTTCCGCCAACGCTTAAGAAAAGACGGAAATTCGAGAAAGGAACCAAGAGTTGCTCTTTGCGACTCTTGGTTTGACCGGCTCGTTGCCAGTGAATTTATCGTGACAAATTAATGGGTTTCCTGCTCGACGCTCACCGTCGTCGAGACTAATTTTTCCGGCATATGCGTCGCCAAATAATCCTTGAGCATCTGCGCGCGAGCATGGTTCGCAAAAGGCGTTGGATGGCCGTCGCCGGGGATATCGACCACGTTTCCTTT
>DASQCU010000046.1:0-2405 GCA_035634575.1 Beijerinckia sp. | reverse complement strand
ATTCATGGGGTGCATCATGTTCACCCCAATGATCCGCTGCGCCTTGTCATGCCGGCACTCTTGAGCGGCCCGATCATGCTGATCGCCCTTGCCGTCACGCGCTTGCTGTTCGGGCTTCCCCTGGGCTATCCGGTCTTGATGGGGTTTATCATCGGCTATCTCGCCTATGACATGACCCATTATTACCTGCATCACGCGGAGCCGAGGACGCGCCTTGGCATTGCCATGCGGCGTTTTCATATGCTGCATCATTTTCGCGATCCCGAGCGTGGCTTTGGCGTCAGCGCGCCCTGGTGGGATTTCGTGTTCGGCACCGCTTTTGTTCGCGAGCAGCGCTAGCGATCACCGCCACGCGCACCCTCACGCGCATCGAAACGGCCCTTCGCCCAGACGACATCATGCGTGGTCCAGGCCCGCAACCACGCGACAAGGCTCAAGATTTCCCGCCCCAGGAAGGCCAGCGGCGACCAGATCGAGACCTCCCATTTTTTCAAGTAAGCGCAGGCGATTTCCGCGCAAAACCAGCCGGTTAGTGTCATAACGAAGCCGAAGCCGCCCGAAACCCCGATCAGCGGCGCGGCCAGCACCGCCGCCAAAGCGGCGGGCAAAGGGCTGCTCAAGGGCTCCAATGGAAAAGAAAAAGGCTCCTCCTTGTGGCGGATCACCGCCCAGCGGGCCTGCCGCTCATAGATTTCGCGAAAACCTCTGGCGCCGATTTCCTGAGCGACAGTTCGATGCGCGAAAACGGTTTTGAGCCCAATCGCGCCTAGACCTTTCGAGATCGCGCTATCCTCGGCGAGTGAATGGCTGATCGCCTCTATGCCGCCCGCTTTCGCCAGATCGCTGCGCCGGAAAACCATCACTTTGCCGACGCCAAAGCCTGCCCCGAGCACCGAGGCCGTGAGCAGAAGCCTCGCATGACCATTGATAAGAAAGGCCTCGATCTGACCCGCGAGGCCTTGGGGGCGCACCGCCACCGGCACCGCGACCACGAGGCCGACGCCGGGCGCGAAATTGCGCAGAAACTCACGCATTGTGTCAGGTTCGAGCGTGATGTTCGAATCCTTGGTGAAAACAAAATCATGCGCTGCCTCTTCGAGAGGCCGCGTCAGATTGTTGAGTTTGGGGCTGACCGCGAATGTGCTGTCCGAATGGAGAATGCGGCAGGGCACGGCGGGATTTGCCCGCGCGATGTTTTGCGCCGCATCGAGCGCCGGGGAGGTTTCTTCCGCCGCGCTGATCAGGATCTCGTAGTCTGGATAATTCTGCGCAAAGATCGAGCTCTGCGCGCGGTCAAAACCCGGATCGAGAAGCTTGATGGGAACAATCACTGATACCGGCGGCATGGTGTCATTCGTCGCCCGCCGCTTTTGCACAAAAGGCTGGATCAGACTGGCGCAAAGGCAGATGCAAAAAACCAGGACAGCGAGGCACCACCATATCGCCGCCGCGATGGACAAATAGTCGAAAACCGCCATCCGCTCTCCCGCCAAGCGATCAAGAGCAAGCTCCAAGCAAAAATGCGCTGGGCCTGCAAGCGCATTTTTACGGAAGCATCCCTATAGCCCTCACGCTGAGGAGGCTGCGTAGCAGCGTCTCGAAGCGCGAGGGCGCCCCCACTGGACATCATCCTTCGAGACGCAGGCTTCGCCTGCTCCTCAGGATGAGGCGGTGGCGCTTGAAAGAGGTCGAAACGCCGCGATCGGTCCGAAAGCTTGGAGCCTGATGAAAACTCTCCGCCGTCCCTCCAAAGCCCTCATCCTGAGGAGGCCTGAAAGGCCGTCTCGAAGGACGAGGGCGCCCTCAGGTATGAGGCGGTGGCTCTTGACGCGGGTTCTCAATCCTCCTCCGCGGGCTCGAAAGCGCCGCGATCGACCCCGCCGCCAACGAGAATTGTGCGTTTGCCGGAATGATTGGGCGGGCTCACCACCCCTTCCTTTTCCATCCGTTCGACAAGCGAAGCGGCCTTGTTATAGCCGACGGAGAGGCGCCGCTGGATATAGCTGGTCGAACATTTCTTGTCGCGCAGCACGATATTGACTGCGCGATCGTAAAGATCGCCCCCCTCCTCCGCATCCATGCTGCCGGGCGCGGCTGCCTCGCCGCCCTCGCCATCGCCGGAATCGTCCTCGTTGGTGATCGCGTCGAGATAATCCGGCTGGCCTTGCGTTTTCAGATGCGCCACGACCTTTTCGACTTCGGCATCGGCGACGAAAGGCCCATGCACGCGGGAAATGCGGCCGCCGCCCGCCATATAGAGCATATCGCCCTGCCCCAGGAGCTGTTCGGCCCCCTGCTCGCCGAGAATCGTGCGGCTGTCGATCTTCGAGGTGACCTGAAACGAAATACGGGTCGGGAAATTCGCCTTGATCGTGCCGGTGATGACGTCGACCGACGGCCGCTGC
>DASQCU010000045.1:0-2288 GCA_035634575.1 Beijerinckia sp. | reverse complement strand
TGGTCGCAAAGAATTTGACAATCCGACGCTACCTGAACCTTTACGTCAAGGCGAGAGAAATATTATGACACTATATGAGGCCGTGATGACGCCGTGTTAACCAAGTGTCGCAAAGAGCAACTCTTGGTTGCTTTCTCGAATTTCCGCCTGTTCAAAGGATTGGCGGAAATTCGAGAGCGGCACCAACGGTCATTCTTTATGACCGTTGGTATTACAAGAGGAAATTCGCGCAATATATTCGTGCAATTATACAAGAATATATATTCGAACCATCGAGAAAACTAATATCTGAAAACCCCGACGAAAGTAAAACGGTCTCCTGCCGGCACGCCGTCGCTGCGCGCCTGCCGCCCCCATTCCAAGGTCAAGGACGCATTGCTGAGGCTTGCTTGCGTCGATCCTGCAAATCGAACGCCGAGTCCGTAGGAGGCCGCGCGAAGACGAGACGGCTCAAGTGCGGTTGGATGCTGCAGATAGAGCTCGCCTGCGGCGGCAAATCCATAGGGTGCCGCCACCGCCGCGAGCGCGTCGGAAAAGACCGGGACATTCCAAGGCGAAGCGAGTTCCCCGCGCAACACGAGACCAGAATCCCCCTGCAAGCTCCCATTGTCGAAGGTGGATAATCCCGTCGGCGTCGCGATCCCGATCTGCTCACTATGCGCCATCGCCTGATCGAAGGCGAATTGACCATGGGCGTTCAGGTTGATCGCGAGATGATCGATCATGGGCTGCGAATAGGCAAATGAGGCTTCGACCTTTTGGAAGCTTGCGTCGGCATATTGACGTGAGAGCGGCAGCAGCGGCGTGATCGAGGCCACGCCGCGCGCGCCAAGTCCATCGACACCGAAAGAGGCGGTCACACGGCCGCTCAGAACGCCGCCCCAGGCCATGCGCCAATCGCCATCGCCGCTGAGCCGCAAAATCCGCAGCCGATCGAGCGAGAGCGGCACCCCGTTGTCAGTGAGAAAAACGCTCTGCTTTTCATCCTGCGCGTCGAATGCGAACTCGGTGTTGAAATCGAAGCTGCGCGCGCGCACCCACGGATAACGCAACCGCAGCGCCAGGCGCTCGAAGACATCGGTCGTTTCAAATCCGGACGCCGGGACTTGTTCGGTGCGCGCGTTCGTGCCTTCGACATTAAAGGTCAGACCATCCGTCCCGATCGGCAGGACGATACCTGCGGCGAGCGCCCGGTTGCGCGGATAGGGATCGAGAAAACCATTGGGGCCCATATTCGGATCGCCATTGGCGCGCAGATAGATGAGATCACCAAGACTCGTCACACTGTTCAGATCGGCCCCGAGCCCTGGATTCCAGCGGCCGAGGCTTTGCGCCAGTGTATTGTCGAGGGTGACAAGGCCACTCATCGGCTGATAGCTGGCCTCCACGATGAGGATGGCCGCTCCAGGCTGTTCGCCCGGCGCCAAGGCCGAATGCAGGATGACACCAGGCGTATCGCCGGCGAGGAGCAGACGCCGCTCGATCTCGGCGAGTGTCAAGCTCCGGCGTCCTTCCAGGGGAGCAATGACTGCGGCGATCCGCGCCCGCACCGCTTCCGGTACATCCTTGGTTTCGATCTTTTCGATATATCCATTGATGACAATGAGCCGCAGCCGGCTTCCATCGACCAGCTTTTGCGGCGGCAAGACGACTCGCACGAGCACATAGCCCGCCCGCGCATAAGCCGCTTCGAGCTCGCGGGCGGCGGAAAAAATGGCGGCGCCGGAGACGCGCGGTGCAGTGAGCCGGGCTTCGAGCTCGTGCGTGGCCGAGTCGAGGGTTGCAAAACCGCCCTCAACCTCGACACCGGAAAGATGCACGAAAAGTGTTTCCGCACCCGCGGGCGTTGCCAGGCCTTCCGTTTGGGGCAGGATAAGGCCGCCTCCGACCATCGTTTCAAGCGGTGGCCGGTAGGAAGGTGGTGTGATCTGGCTTGCGGTCTGCGCCGATGCTCCCCCGCTATTGTCAAGCGCTGCGCCGAGGATTATGGCGAAGAGGAAGGGCGCCCAGCGCATTCGCATCAGAAACGTCATCACTAAGAAGCTGCCTCATTCCATTGCCAATCCCTCGATTATCCACTTACGGGGCGCGCGGCAACCATGCCCGAGTGGGACCGGACAAAGTTACCTCCGCTTTGGCTGGTTATGGGATAAAGGCTCATGTCCCAAGCGTCTCGTGATCCCCTTTACCGCCGCCATCGTTTTCCGGCCGAGATCATCTCCTATGCAGGGTGGCTCTGTTTCAAATGACAGCAGAGGCCCGCCGTCGAATCAATTGGTATTAGTGGA
>DASQCU010000044.1:0-5900 GCA_035634575.1 Beijerinckia sp. | reverse complement strand
TGAGGAAGAGAAAGACGAAGACATGCGCGGTTTCGCGCTCGATCTGATCAAGAAGAGCGCCGCGACGGCTTCCGCCCGTCTCCAATTTTGCCGTCTGGCTTTTGGCGCGGCGGGTTCGGCCGGCGCCATGATCGACACTGGCGATGCCGAGCAAGTCGCCCGGGGCCTGTTCGCCGACGAGCGCACCGAGCTTCGCTGGAATGCCGATCGGGTCTTGATGGCGAAGAACAAGGTCAAGCTGATCTTGAACCTCTGCCTGATCGCGGCGGCGGCGATCCCGCGCGGCGGCATTATCTCGGTCACGACCCATGGCAGCGACAATCAGCTTCGCGTGAAGGTCGAGGCGAGAGGCACCAATGCCAAGCTCGCGAGCCATGTGCCGCAGCTCCTTGCCGGAACACCTGACAATCAATCGGTCGATGCGCATGGCATCCAGGCCTTCTACACCGGCCTTGTGGCGCGCGCCGCCAATATGATGCTGAATGTCGCAGCCGTGAGCGAACTCGTGACGATCGAGGCTCTGCCGGTCACCGCCGACGCTATGGCTTAACCAATCTTCTCCCAACGGTCACAAAGACCGTTGGTGGTTTTGCCACCTTTCATAACGAATGCAATATCGCAGGAGTGCAGGATTCCTCGTCCTGCAAATCACTCGATTCGAGATCCATCTCTCCAGGGTTGCTCTGCGAGTTCAAACCGTGCAACGCCCAGGGTCACGCCGTGACCCGTTCCTCGTCCTCGTTCGGCTCACGCAGAACATAGCCACGGCCCCAGACCGTCTCGATATAATTGCGGCCTTCGCTCGCATTGGCGAGCTTCTTGCGCAATTTGCAGATGAAGACGTCGATGATCTTCAGCTCAGGCTCGTCCATGCCGCCATAAAGGTGGTTCAGGAACATTTCCTTCGTCAAAGTCGTGCCTTTGCGCAGCGAAAGCAGCTCCAGCATCTGATATTCCTTGCCGGTCAGATGCACGCGGGCGCCGCAGACTTCGACGGTCTTCTGGTCGAGATTGACGATGAGGTCGCCCGTCGCGATGACCGATTGGGCATGACCTTTCGAGCGCCGCACGATGGCATGGATGCGGGCGACGAGTTCGTCCTTGTGGAAGGGCTTGGTGAGATAGTCGTCGGCGCCGAAACCGAGACCCTTGACCTTGTCTTCGATGCCGGCGAGACCGGAGAGAATAAGAATCGGGGTCTTGACCTTGGCGACCCGCAACGTGCGCAAAACCTCATAACCCGACATGTCGGGAAGGTTCAGATCGAGCAGAATAATATCGTAATCGTAAAGCTTGCCGAGATCTATGCCTTCTTCGCCGAGATCGGTCGTATAGACATTGAAATTTTCGGATTTAAGCATCAATTCAATACTTTGCGCGGTGGCGCTATCGTCTTCAATCAATAATACGCGCATATGAGGTCCCCACCTTGTCCCGTCGGTCGCCCTGCCGGCGCGTTTCACTGCCTGCCCGCCGCAATGGCTGAGGCCCGGCCAGCCCTTTGAACGACGAACCCCTCGATACGAGTTCCGTAACCTTAATGGCGATTGGTTAACAAAACCACTCTCGCCGGCGAAGGCTCATTCAGCCAGCAATCAAAGACTTTTGATGACGTCATTGATGACTCACGTGAAATCGGATTTCTGCCTCTCCTACCGGCCGAAGCTTGCGCGGTTGTGGAGCCCGTCCGGCATTCATGCTTTTGGCGCAAACGGGTGCTCGCGGCCATGATTCGAGCCATCCACCGTCCGTTAGGTAAGGAATGAGCAACTTTACTACGGCACAGTGAACCTGTCTCACGGAATTTCCCGCCAGGGGCCGTAAAAATCGGCCGATCGTTCCTTTCCCGAGTTTTCGCCCCGCTCAGAGGAGGCGGCAAAATTCGGAGACGGGCCGGAAAATTCGAACGGAGAACCAATGGTCATTCGCGTGGCCACCGGCGTCATTTGGAGTTTTGGGCAATGAAATCGCGCGATACACTCATGCGTCTCAAGCGTTTCCAGGTTGACGAAAAGCGCCGCCGCGTCACACAGATCGAAACCATGATCGCTGAATTTTCCCGGATGGCGAGCGATCTCGATCGCGAGATCACCCTCGAGGAACAGCGGGCGGGCATTTTCGATACGGCGCATTTCGCCTATCCGACTTACGCCCACGCCGCGCGCACGCGGCGCGACAATCTGCAACGCTCGGCAGAGGAATTGGGCGGCCAGCTCAACGAAGCCAAGGCTTGTCTTGAGGAAGCAATCGCGGATTTGAACAAGGCGCAAAGTCTCGACACCCGCGAAAAGGGCAATGAGCGCGCGGCTGAGCCCGATGAAGCCCTCGACCTGCCGGTTTTGCGCCTGCGCGGCATCCGGGCTTAAACAAGAGCCCTGATCCTGCGTCCTATAGCGTTGCAGTTCGCGGATACGAGCCTTCGTCCAGAAGTTGTGATTTTTCAGATCCTTGGCAAAACTAGATGCGAGATCGCCAAGGGTCATTTTCCAATCAACAGCCAAGCATATTTGAGCGCCGCGATTGCAGCGGCGCGATAGCTCTTCTCGTCTGCCATTGTCAGCCCCCTTGCGGCGCGCCGAAGCATGGTGCAGGGATTGCGAGCGAGCAAGGCGTTCACCCCCTTGTAAGATTCGCCGCATTCCACAGGTCTACCATGACCGGATCCTCGTGCCGGTCACGGTAAATTCGCACAGGCCTGGCTGGGCCGGAGGCTTGATGAAGCGCATCCTCGATCTTTTCTGGCCTGCGATCGGTATCGTCGCGGTCGGCCTTTCGCTCTGGCTTCTTTACCGCGAGTTCCAGGGCGATTCGGTCGGGCCCGGGGTCTGGCTACAACTCAAGGCGATCACGCCGGTCCAATATGCCCTGGCCGTCCTTTCGACCTTCGTCGCCTATGCGGCGCTCGCCTGGTACGATCGAATCGCATTGCGTCACCTCGGCATCAAGCATATTTCGCTGCTTTTCGTCTCGCTTTGCTCGTTTACGACCTATGCGATCGCGCATAATATTGGCGCCACGGTTTTTTCTGGCGGAATGGTCAGGTATCGGGCCTATAGCTCAAAAGGCTTGAGCGCGGCGCAAGTGGCAGTTCTCGTCGCGCTTTGTTCATTGACCTTCGGCATTGGCACCCTGCTCCTTGTCGGAATCGTTCTGTTGTGGGCGCCCGCGCAATTGCATCAATTGGGCGGCATCCTGCCGCCATTTCTCACAGATCCATTGATGGCGCGGGTGATCGGCATCTTTTGCCTGCTGCTGGTCGCCGCCTATGTCGCCGGCTCGGTGTTTCGCTTCAAGCCGCTCGTGATCCGGGGATTTCGGCTTGAATATCCGGCTCCCGACATTACCGCGCGGCAATTGGTCGCTGCACCGCTCGAGCTTCTCGGCGCGGCCGGCATTATCTATTTTGCTTTGCCGGACATTGGCAATCCCGGTTATTGTGTCGTGCTTGGCGTCTTTCTCGCGTCCTTCTCCGCCGCGCTCGCCTCAAATGCACCGGGCGGGCTCGGTGTCTTCGAACTTTTGTTCCTCAAGGCCATGCCGACCGTGCCGCAGATCAAGGTTTTGACCGCGCTCCTCGTGTTCCGGCTTTTGTATCTCCTGATCCCGCTTGCCATCTCCCTCGTCATCGTCGTGCTTTTCGAGCGCAACAAACTGGAGGAGGCGCTCCACCATACGGATGCGCCGGACGGATGTACTTTTAAGAAACCGGCACCCTCGGAGGAAGCCGAGCTCTCTTGAGTGAAATTTCGGGCGGCAGACGGAGATGATGCACTTCCTCGGCATTCTCGATGGGTCCGGCGATATCTGGGGGGTTCGATTTCCAGATATTGATGGGTGCGTAGGAGCCGGCGCAACGCCTGACGAAGCCATAGCTGACGCGACCGCCGCCCTGCGCGACGTGATCGCTCACAAGCAGGGAGCGGGCTTCGATCTGCCAAAGGCCAGGACTCTTGCTGAAATTATGAACTCAGGCGAAATCGAACCCGGCGAAGCCGGGATTATTATACCTTTGCTTTTGGAGCGAGGCCGTACGGTCGCAGGGCAATAGCAGCCCCGGAACCTTTGCCTGACCATCACAATAGAGGAATAAGGGCTGTTTTCCTATAAGGACATTCGCAACAATAAGCTAAGCCCTATATTGCTGGATTCGGGTGGTGCGCAATCCCGCGAGGCCGTGCTGGTCGATGGACGTCTGCCAGGACAGAAATTCATCCACCGTCAGGGTATAGCGGCTGCAGGCCTCTTCCAGGGACAAAAGACCGCCGCGTACCGCCGCGACGACTTCCGCCTTGCGCCGGATGACCCAGCGCTTCGTCGTCACGGGCGGCAGATCCGCGATGGTCAAAGGGCTGCCGTCGGGCCCGATCACATATTTGGCCCTCGGGCGAAATGCTTCCGTCATAAGTTACAACTCACATACGCAGACTGACCTTGTTCTCGACAAAATAGGGGAGGCGACTTAAGAATTGCCTAAATCAGAACATCGGGTTTGTTGGCGAATAGCCTGTACTGGCATTTCAATATTGTGCAGGCGGAAAAAACCGCCCGCCCTGTGCCTTAATGGGACGTTAAAATTGCTGTTACGTTAAGGAAATGTCGAGCGGTCGCCGGCCATCGAGAAAGATCGAGCCGAGGTGCGCCCAACGTGCGCCATTGCATCCGCCCGCCGGCAATGTATTAAATAGCCAGAAATTCCTTGAAGAAATGGCCTGAAGGGGCTTATTCGGGCAAATGGCGATGCGAAACGGCTTGACCGGCGCATTTTTCGAGCGAGCGACGAGCATGAGCGAGGGTCCCGCGCAAAGACCGATGGCAGATCGCAACGATCTCGGCTTGAACAGCCTTGGCTTGGCCAAACCGCCAGCCGAGACGCGCGTGGTCGTCGCCATGTCGGGCGGGGTCGATTCCTCGGTCGTCGCCGCGCTCCTCAAGGAACAGGGCTATGATGTCATCGGCGTGACGCTGCAACTTTACGATTATGGCGAGGCGGTCCATCGCAAGGGCGCCTGCTGCGCCGGCCAGGACATTCAGGACGCTCGCCTTGTCGCGGCGCGGCTTGGCATTCCCCATTATGTCCTCGATTATGAAGAGCGCTTCCGCCGTAAGGTTATCGACCAGTTCGCCCAGAGTTACGCAACTGGCGAGACGCCGATTCCTTGCGTCTCCTGCAATAGTGAAATCAAATTCGCAGATCTTTTCGAGACGGCGCAGGATCTCGGCGCCGATGTGCTTGCCACCGGCCATTATGTCTCCTCCAAGCTCGACGCCGCTGGCAATCGCGCCCTCTATCGCGCCTTTGACGCGGACCGGGACCAGAGCTATTTTCTTTTCGCGACCACCAAGGCGCAGCTCGAACTTCTCCGCTTTCCGCTTGGCGAAATGGCAAAGCCGGATGTTCGCGCGCTTGCCCGGCGCTTCGATCTGATCGTCGCCGATAAGGCCGATAGTCAGGACATCTGCTTCGTGCCGACAGGAAAATATAGCGAGGTGATTGAGCGCCTCTCGCCGGGCGCGGTTGTGCCGGGCGATATCGTGCATATTGACGGGCGTCTCCTCGGCCATCACCAGGGCGTCATCCATTATACGATCGGGCAAAGGCGCGGCCTTGGGCTTGGCGCCGTCAGCGCTGGCGCCGGTGAGCCGCTTTACGTCGTCAAACTCGATGCAGCCAAGGCGCTGGTCGTGGTCGGTCCGCGTCAGGCGCTCGCGACCCGCCTCGTGCATTTGCGCGCGATCAACTGGATCGGTCCCGGCACGATCGAGGCGCTTGCCGCCCAGCAAAGCACCGAGATTTTCGTGCAGGTCCGCTCGACCCGCCCCCCTGTCCCCGGATATCTCCACATCGGCGCGAGCGAGGCCTGGGTCGAATTCGCCTCCGATGAAGACGCGGTCTCGCCCGG
>DASQCU010000043.1:0-3764 GCA_035634575.1 Beijerinckia sp. | reverse complement strand
AGGAAGGCATCGATATCGGGCTGGTAGGCGACCTCAATTGTCACCGCCAGGGTCGGAAAGAGCCAGCTCGCGCCGATTCCTTGTTCATCCATAAGCTTCAGGCGCGCGTCACGATTGCGGTATTCGGGACGCGCGGGCTCCAGGTCGCCCATCGCTTCTTTCATGTCCACGCCGTCGAGCTTCGCCGCAAAATAGTCGTGCATGCAGCCCGGCTTGGCGACGATCTTGAAGTCCGGGTTGGGAAGAAAGTTGAAGACTTTGTCGCCCAGAAGCAGGCGCTGACGCCCATTGATCTCGGCCCATTTCGGCCCACGACGCCGCCATTCCTTGGGCAGATATCGTGTGAGCGAATCTTCTGCCTCGTAATAGTGACTATCGGCATCGAACGCTGCGTAGCCGAGGCCGGGGCTAATATGTACGCTCTGGTCGTTCAAGGTACCATGTTCTATTTGTGCAGATTCAGCCATTTTCGTCACTCCAGAGATAGGTCTACCGTTGTGGGTTTAACGTTGCGCAGGTTCTAGCTTCAGCACGCGTCGCGCATTATCGGAGAGAAATTTCGGCCAGACGGCCTCATCAAGTTCCAGATCGTCAAGTTCGGAGAAGATCCGCTCTAAACTTAGGCCAAAAGGGAAATACCCAGCGTAAATAATTTTGTCGCTGCCGCGGCTGTTCGCGTAATCGATGATCGCCTTTGGAATATATTTTGGCGCAAAAGCGGATGTCGAATAATAAAGATTTGGCCATTTGAGCATCAATTTGACAGCCAGGTCTTCCCATGGCTCGGCGCCATGACGCATCACGATCCTCAGTTCAGGAAAATCATAGCAAACCTCATCGAAATGCCCGACATACTGCGCCATCATCTTAACGCGTGGGCCGGGGACGCCGGTTGTGACAAATACCGGGATGTCCAACTCAACGCATTTGGCATAGATCGGATACCAAAGCTTGTCATTGATTGGGATCTGCGGGTTGACCCCTGATGGGAAGAGTGAGACCCCGCGGAGATCGAGCTCATTATAGGCGCGGACGATGGCGCGAATTTCATCCATGCCCTTATTCCCATCCACGGGCATTTGCGCCAAGAAGCGGTTCGGGTAGCGTTTGAGCGCTTCCGGCGTGCGCTCGTCGGTCGTGGCAATGAGGCCATATTCGATGCCGAACTTATCCATGAGGGCCACGGTCTCGGCGATGGCATCATCGGCATCATCTTCCGCGGTGAGTTCAGGGGGAATATCCTTGAACAGATGACCGTGGGGGTGATGCGCCTCCTGCTCCTCGAGACGTAGCGCCGCAATTTTCCGGAAGTGGCGCTGGGCACGAAACCCGATCAGAGTATCGATGATGCCTGTACGGATTGTGCGCATGTCGCTTCTTCCCGCCCAAAATGTGAAGTACATTTGCTTTTCACCCAGAGGCGCAGCATGTCAAGTAGCTGCTGACGATAGATGCAAGGAAATGCGATGTTTACTCGCGTCTCATAGATAAATCATTCGATATTTCAACAGCTTGATTTCGACGTGACGGAATCCAACAGGCAACAGGGTAGGCGGCACTGATCCTTCGCCGGCGAAAGCCGGTGCCGGCGGGTGGTTAATTGGGCGCGCCAGATCTTAGCAGGCGGTGGTCGGCCTATGCGCCTGTGCAACCGTCTTGCGGATTGGCACGTGAGGTGTATTGAAGATTTAGAGAATAATATTCACTTTTGTTTGGTTCGATCCTTTTGTTCGGCCATGATCAGGGAGCAGGGAGCGTATAATGTCTCGTCAGGCGGCAATTGTGGCGACAGCGCGTACCGGTATCGGTAAGGCCTATCGAGGCGCATTTAACAATACTGAGGCCCCGCAACTTGCGGCTCACGTCATTAACGCCGTTATTGAACGCGCCGGAATCGCCCCTGAGCGCGTCGATGATTTATATATGGGTTGTGCCAACCAGTGGGGTACACAAAGCTTCAACCTTGGGCGGCTGGCGGTCCAATCTTCGATGTTGCCAGACGTCGTCGGCGGCCTCACGATTGATCGCAAATGCTCTTCGGGGCTCAATGCTTTGGCCTTGGCGGCGCGGGGCATCATCGCGGATGAACTCGACGTCGCGGTCATCGCTGGCGTGGAATCGATCTCCTTGACCGTGAATCCACAGACGCAGCATTTCCGCAACCGCTCCGAATTCGTGAAATCGCGTGAGTCTCACGCTTATATGGCAATGATCGAAACGGCTGAACTTGTGGCGGAGCGCTATGGCGTGACGCGCGAGGAGCAGGATGCATTCGCGGCTAAGAGCCATCAGCGTGCCGCAGCGGCGCAGGAGTGCGGCGCGTTCCGCGATGAAATTGTGCCAATCGACGTCGACAAATTGATCTTCGATGGTGACGGCAAGCCTGCGGGTACCGCCCGCGTGACGTTGGACCGTGACGAGGGCGTTCGAAAGGATACGTCTGCTGCAGGTCTTGCACAGCTAAAGCCCGTTTTTAAGGACGGTCTCATGTTCGCCCAAGGCCGTCATATTACAGCGGGAAATGCCAGTCAGCTTTCTGATGGGGCCTCTGCCCAACTGATCATGGAGCGGGCGGCCGCGGAGCGCGAACGGCTACCGATCCTCGGCATCTATCGCGGCTTTCAGGTTTCTGGCTGCAAGGCCGAGGAGATGGGGATCGGGCCTATTTTCGCGATTCCAAAGCTGTTGGCGCGTGCCGGGCTGCAAATGGACGATATCGGGCTTTGGGAGTTAAACGAGGCCTTTGCCAGCCAGGCGATCTATTGCCAGCGCCAACTTGGGATTGATCCCAACCGCCTCAATGTGAATGGTGGTGCCATTGCGCTTGGCCATCCGTTCGGCATGTCAGGTTCGCGTCTGGTGGGCCACGCCCTCATCGAAGGGCGGCGGCGCGGCGTGCGCTACGTGGTCGTGTCAATGTGTGTAGCCGGCGGCATGGGCGCCGCCGGCTTGTTCGAAGTGGTCGGCTAAGGCCCGTCAAGGCCATTATAATGCACTGATTTGAAAGGAATTATTAGTGAGCGAGGAAGAAGAGACCAAAGCGCCCGCGCAAGCGAAGGCGACACCGGAAGATCTTTCACAAAGTGTGCTTTATGAAATAGTCGAAGAGCATATTTGCCGGATCACATTGAACCGTCCCGAGCGCGGTAATGCCATTGCTGTGCCCGATATGAATGAACTACTGGCCGGGCATCTCGAACGGGCCCAAGACGATGACCAGGTGAAGGTTGTGATCATCCGGGCCAACGGCAAGCATTTTTGCGCAGGAGAGGACACGCGCAAGGTGCCTGTTGAGAGCTTCGGATTAAAAAAAGGTGCGCGCCTGCCACAGTCAATTCGCATGCGGCAAATGCGCAAAACTTACGAGACGATGCAGAAGGGATTGGTTTGGGGTGACAAAGTGGTCATTGCGGCTTGCCAAGGCGCGGTGATGGGGCTGGGATTTTCCTATGCCTTGGCGTGCGATATGCTGATCGCCGCGACAGATGCAAGGTTTGCGCGTCGCCAAGCCAGGATCGGTTTTGCCGCTTTTGACGGTCAGATGCCGATTGCACTTGCCAAGATGGGGATCAATCGTGGCATGGAAGTCCTGCTGACAGGACGCACGGTCACGCCTGAAGAGTTGAAGGATTGGGGGGTGGCAAACTCCGTGGTGCCCCCGGAGCAGCTTGACGCCGAGGCGATGCGCTATGCCAGGGCTGTCGCGGCACTCTCAACGGATGGGCTGATGCTCGGTAAGCGGGCTCTGCACCAATATTTCCATG
>DASQCU010000042.1:0-6764 GCA_035634575.1 Beijerinckia sp. | reverse complement strand
CATCAACCAGCGCCACAACCCGTTCCCGCAGGTCCTTTGAAATGACTTTGCCCATCATCCCCCCTCCATCACAAAGAGGGAATCACAAGAAGCCTCACAGGAAAAGGGACTGATTCCTATTTAACGCGTAACGCTGTAGCGCTGCCAGTATTCCCCTTGATCCGGCGCCCGCAGCAGAAGACATTCCCTTGGCGATCGCCTTCGAGGATGCGCATCTCGTCCATCCGGCGGAGGAGCACGAAGGAAGGGAGGAAGGGAGGAAAACCACAAGCGGGTGCCCGCTGCAAAAGGCGGGTCGCTGCGCTGGGCCGGGGCGAACCCGGCGCAAGCGCCGCTTTTGCAACCGTCCCCCCGGCTTGTGGTGGGGAAAGGGTCAGCCGGGTTCGCGACAAGTTTACGCCCGACACTTCGGTTGCTGCCGCCATGAAGCGATCAAGACGCTCGCCAGTCTGACCTGCCTCGACGCTCAAGATGATGCGGCGATGGGGTCCGGTCGAATTGTGCATCGCAATCGAGGGATTCCTATCAGCCATGCTTCCTGCTCATGTCTGGCCTGTTCTATTCGCAATTGCAGCAATTCGCGATTTGAACAATAAGTTCGCTCAGCGAAGCTAATACGTTGGTTTCGCCATCACATTCAGGTGAGTCCCCGTGCATTCGACAGAGATGTGGTTGTTCGTTTTGCATCGCACAACTACATAAGCTGTAGGTTAAGGCGGCGCTGCGTTGCAAAATAAAAGGCCGCTGGCACGAACGATAACAATAAGAAAAACGACAAGCTTTGCAGATTTTCGGCCCGGGTCGAGGGAGAGGATCCTTTTGCCCCGAATTGGACAAGCAAAGCAATAACTTGACGGAGAAAGTCGATGATTAAAAGTCTTGCAGTTGTCTCTCTGTTTTCTGCCCTCAGCTTTGGCACGGCCGGGTTGGCTTTTGCCCAAACCCATGAGCCTGAGCACAAAGCGGTTCAAGAGCAATTGAACCAGCCGCCTTATACCGTTTATGAAGGGCGGTCTATCCAGAAGGGCCCCGGCGCTTCCTACGTGCCGAACGAATCCGGCTATCAGACGGGTATTGAGGAAAATCCAAAACTCTAGCCGACAGAGGTCGGGCTGAAAGGGTGAGTGATCTTCCGCGCTGCGAGCCTCAAGGCGAAGGTGCGTGAACTAACGGCGGGTAATTTCTTTCAGGAGTTGGAACTGTCGGCTAGTAGAGAAATTAACTAGGCCACAACGCGGAGTAAAAACCCTTTCCCCCCGATCGGGAACAGAGCTATATTAGCGGAGAACGAAGATGATCAAAGCCCTTTTAATTATCTCGTTATGTTCCGCCCTCGGCTATAGCGTGACGGGATTGGCACTTGCTCAAGCCCCCCACACTCAATCGCGTCCGGTTTACCGCTACAACTTGCCCCCGGATTTGCGCTACGAGGGCAGATCCGTTTATCGGCCAGGCCCTGACACTTTCATTGGAACGGATGAAAAAGGCTATCCGACGGGCAGACAGGAAAATCCGCAGACAGGCGACTGACCCATTGGCCTGAGCATCCGGCAGACGGAGAATCACCCCATTCGGCCGCCTGAAAACGGGCGGGGAGGGGTGAGAGCCCCAATTTTGATCAGCAGCTAAGCTTCAAGTACGGCGCCAGTGCGGCAAAGCTTATCGCCTTTTGTTGCGACCCGAGCAGGGTCAAGGTGTTCGACGCCTACGCCCCAACCGCGACAACCATTTCATCGGAACCTTTGGCAAGCTATACGCGATCGATGGCTGGTCAAATGCGGCTGGAAACCTTCCGATTCCTATGAACGGGCGGCTGCGCGTCTGATACCCTCGCGAGCAAAAGTCCTACCTGGCAAGCGCCGCTTTGCGTGACGGCGTGGGGGCTCGACACATCGCCGATCCTGATCGGGACCGAGATGTGCCAAATCGAGTTCGATCTCGATCGGACCAAGAACGGTCTCCTGAGACCGACATCCTGACGGGGGAGCACCTAAGCTTCGATAGCTGGGACCGGCGCGACAAACTGCGTCTTGCCATGGAGGACTGGGCGGCGCCCGTTGTCGTCACCACAAATGTGCAGCTTTTCGAGAGTCTTCTCGCCAACAAAACCTCGCGCTGCCGCAAGCTGCATAACCTCAGCAATGCCGTGATCGTGCTCGACGAGGCACAGACGATTCCCTTGCCTGTGCTCCGGCCGTGCGTCGCCGCGCTCGATGAGCTGGCTCTGAATTATGGCTGCACCATCGTGCTGTGTACGGCGACCCAGCCCGCGCTCATGCAGCCCCGGTTCAAGGACGGCTTCGCGGGCGGCGAAGAGCTCGCGCCAGACCCCGCGCGGCTGCACGATGTTTTGCGCCGCGTGACGCTGCGGCAAGCGGGCACGATGTCCGACGTTGAAATCATCGCGGCTTTACGTCAAGAGACTCAGGTACTTGTCATTGTCAACAGCCGAGCGCATGCGCTCGCGCTCTATCGGGCAGCGGAAGCGGCGGGTCTCGAAGGCGTCGTTCATCTCAGCACGCGGCAGATCGCGGCCGATCGGCGCGAAATTCTCGGCGAGGTGAAGCAACGACTGAAAGACGGCGCTCCTTGCCGCGTACTGGCCACAAGTTTGGTTGAAGCGGGCGTGGACCTCGATTTCCCGCGTGTCTGGCGCACCGAGGCCGGGCTCGATCAAATCGCGCAAGCGGCGGGACGTTGCAATCGCGAGGCGAAACGGCCGATTGAACAAAGCATCGTTACGATCTTCAAACCGGCGGAAGCCAAGCCGCCGCACGAGATTGAAGGTTTCATCGGCGACATGGGCCGCACCGCGCAAAATCACGCACTCGAAGGATTTGTTTTCGCCCGCGGCCATCGCCGATTATTTCGACGAAGTCTATTGGCGCAAGGGACAGGAGAACCTCGATAAGCATAATGTTGCAGGAGCTTTCAAGATGAGCAAACAACAACCGCTCTTCGCCTATCGGGAAATAGGCGAAAAATTCAGGCTCATTGAAAGCGGCATGGTCCCGGTCATCATTGCGCGAGACGAGGCGGTGAAAGAGACGCTTGCCGGTCTCAAAGGCGGATGGATCCCGCCCGGCAAAGCGGCGCGCGACCTCCAGTCGTTCATCGTGCAGGTGCAACCAAAGGCGCGCGAAAGGCTGGTCAAAAATGGACACGTGCGGTTCGTGGACGGATTCAGCCAGCAATTCGGCGTGCTGGAAACCGGCAGCCCCTATACCCGCGAGTTGGGGCTTCTCTGGGAGGATACCGATTACCTTGGAATTGAGGATATGGTGATCTGATATTTTTTCCTGATCCACGCCGGTTCTTTTGACAGGAACGAAATCTACCGCTACGTTCCTGCCGTTAAGTTTTGATTTATAATAACGAAAACGCCATGGCCCATTCCCACCATTAGCTTTGCTCGCAAGCTCGCCTCCACGTTCCAACAAGCATGACCGCGCGCTCGCGCGGCATCCGAGCTATTCTTTTGTCCAAGGAGCCCATTTATGTCCTATGGCGTCAGCCTAATGGTCTCGGGTGACTATGCCTGTTTCACTAGACCCGAGATGAAGGTCGAACGGGTCTCCTATGACGTCATGACACCATCGGCCGCGCGCGGAATTTTGGAGGCCATTCACTGGAAACCGGCGATCCGCTGGATCGTCGAAGAGATTCACGTGCTAAAGCCAATCCGCTTTCAATCGATCCGTCGCAACGAGGTCGGCGCGCCGGCAAGTAAAATCAAGTCGGCGATGAAATCGGGCAATCTTGAAGGGCTCGCGCTCATCATCGAGGACAGTCGTCAGCAACGGGCGGCGACCGTACTTGCCGATGTCGCCTATGTCATTCGCGCAAAAATTTGAACTGACCGCGACGGCGGATGATACGGATAATGACGACAAGCATCTCGATATATTCAATCGGCGCACCCGCAAGGGCCAATCCTTCCATAATCCCTGCCTCGGAACACGCGAATTTCCCGCACGCTTCACCCTGATCGAACCGGGAGAACCTTTGCCACCCGCAATCAACGAGACCCGCGATCTCGGTTTCATGCTCTATGACATCGATCAGGCCGGCGATCGCGCCTCGATGTTCTTTCGCGCGAAGCTGGAGAAGGGAATTCTCAGGGTGCGAAAGCCCGATTCACCGGAGATCCGCCGATGAGTGCGCTCGCCTCACTCGTACGTGCTTATGACCGAATGGCCACGCGCGGAGAAGTTCCGGCTTTTGGGTATTCGCAGGAGAAGATTGGTTTTTTGATTCCTCTGAACGTAGATGGCACATTGGCAGGCCTTCCTGTCGATCTTCGTGAGGCGGCGGGGAAGAAAAAGCAACCGCGCATGATGGCGGTGCCACAGCCAGTCAAACGGACATCAGGGATCGCGCCGAATTTCCTGTGGGACAAGACAGCCTATGTGCTCGGCGTGACAACAGGCGAAGGCAAGCGAACGGCCGAGGAACACGCGGCTTTCATTGCGCGCCATAAGGACTGGCTTGCCGGCAGCAACGATATAGGGCTACAGGCCCTACTTACCTTCTTGACGAATTGGGCGCCCGAAAAATTTACCGAATTAGGCTGGCCGGACGACATCAAGGATCAGAACATCGTTTTCGCGCTTGAAAGTGAGCGGCGCGACAATGTGATGATCCATGACCGGCCTGCCGCACGGGATCTCTGGGCGCGTCTTTCTGCGGAGGCCGACAAGGCGCAGGCGGTTTGCCTCATTACCGGCGAGAGGAGTCCGATCTCGCGTTTGCATCCCTCGATCAAAGGGATGTGGGGAGCGCAGACTGCTGGCGCGTCGATCGTCTCTTTTAATCTCGATGCCTTTAGATCCTACGGTCATGAACAAGGAGATAATGCCCCGATCTCCGAGGCCGCTGCCTTTGCCTATACAACCGCGCTCAACCGCTTTCTCGAAAAAGGCAGCAAGCACCGCGCGCAGATCGGTGATGCTTCCACTGTCTTCTGGGCCGATGCGACCGACTCGGATGCAGCAGCCGCGGCGGAAGCCATGGCCAGCGCATGGTTCAGCAACGAAGTTGACGAAGATGCGGAATCGAAGAAGGTCGGCGCCATCCTTGAAAAGATGCGCGCAGGCCAGCCCTTCGGGGAGATCAAACCCGACCTGCCTGAGAACGTACGCTTCTTCGTGCTGGGGCTCTCACCTAATGCCGCGCGCCTTTCGGTGCGCTTCTATCTCGAAGATGATTTCGGCGCGGTTGCCGAACGTTATCTTGCTCATGTCCAACGGCTGAAAATCGACCCGCCGCCAAAGGAGGAAGCGCCGTCCATGTGGCGTCTCCTGATCGAGACTGCGGAAGATTATTCGCGACCTACGAGCAGATCCAAACAGCCGCGCTCGGCCGAAATGTAAACGCCACGATCAAGGATAAATTCTACGGGGCCGCGGCGTCACAGCCGCGCAAGGTGTTTCCTTTGCTGGCCAAGGGCTCCCAACCGCATCTTGCAAAAATCGGCAAGGAACGGCGGGGCCATCAGATCTCCCTCGACCGGCAGGTCGCCGAAATCATGGAGGTCATGTCGCCGGAGAGCGATCCTTTTCCGGCCTATCTGCCGGATCGGCAGCAGGCTCTCTTCGCGCTTGGCTATTATCACCAGCGCAATCATTTTTTCGCCAAAGCTGACAAGGCTGAGACAAATAAGCCTGTTGAGGAACTGTCCGAATGAGTACGCTTCCGAATCGTATCGATATTGTCCTTTTCTTTGACGTGACGAACGGCAATCCCAATGGCGATCCGGATGCCGGCAATCTGCCGCGACTCGATCCGGAGACAAACGTGGGGCTCGTCAGCGATGTCTCCCTTAAACGCAAGATCCGCAATTATACGGAACTCGCGCGTGGCGATACACCTGGATACCGCATTTACGTGCAGGAAGGTGCGATCCTCAACGATAAACATCGAGAGGCCTACAAGACGGTCCGGCCGGACAA
Organism: Beijerinckia sp.; assembly: GCA_035634575.1. Lineage (GTDB taxonomy): Bacteria > Pseudomonadota > Alphaproteobacteria > Rhizobiales > Beijerinckiaceae > Beijerinckia. The sequence continues at coordinate 813 of DASQCU010000042.1, read as the reverse complement.
TGACAAGGTCTCGAAGGACCCGAAGCTCAACCCGCAAAACGACGGCGAAGCCAAGGCTCTGACCAAGTTTATGTGCGATAATTTCTTCGATGTCCGTACCTTCGGCGCCGTGATGTCAACCAACGTCAATTGCGGCCAGGTGCGCGGCCCCGTGCAAGTCGCCTTCGCCCGTTCCGTCGAACCGATCATGCCGCTCGAAGTGTCGATCACGCGCATGGCGGCGACCAACGAGAAGGAAAAAGCAGATCGCGAAAAAGGCTCCGAGGGCGATGAGCGAACTGACAACCGCACCATGGGCCGTAAGCATATCGTGCCTTACGGGCTCTATCGCGCCCATATTTTCGTGAGCGCCAAGCTCGCCGAAAAGACAGGCTTCTCGCAGGATGATCTTAATTTGTTGTTTGAAGCGCTGACATCCATGTTCGAACATGATCATTCGGCTGCACGCGGCGAGATGGCCTCCCGGAAGATCATCGGTTTCAAGCACGCCTCGGCGCTTGGAAACGCCGCGGCACATACGCTTTTCGATCGCGTAACCGTGCGGCGGAGGTTTGGAGACGATCTCTATGATCTCGGCAGCCCGCGTCTCGATAATCTCCCGCCCGCGCGACGGTTTGAGGACTATGCGATCGAAGTCAACCTCGATAACTTACCGGAAGGAGTCGAGGTCTCGCACGTGCTCTGAGTGGAGGCTTCCGTGGATCCATTTCATATAGACGATCCGATCCCGCTCTCGGCCCTTCAGCACGCGGTCTATTGCCTGCGTCAGGCCGCGCTGATTCACATCGAACGTCTGTGGGAAGAAAATCGCTT
>DASQCU010000041.1:0-2251 GCA_035634575.1 Beijerinckia sp. | reverse complement strand
CATCAACCAGCGCCACAACCCGTTCCCGCAGGTCCTTTGAAATGACTTTGCCCATCATCCCCCCTCCATCACAAAGAGGGAATCACAAGAAGCCTCACAGGAAAAGGGACTGATTCCTATTTAACGCGTAACGCTGTAGCGGACCTTTGTTATTCGGCTCCAACGGGCTCATCTGACCCATTACAGCGTTCTGCCTTCAGCGCACGGGAAGCGGCTTCCTTGATCAAGCCAGACCTGAGCGCCCAAAGGCTTTCGATCCGCGCTCCCGCACTGGAGCGACACGGCTCCGGCGCGGATTGTCTCGAGTGTCGCCGGTTTCGATGCGCGCTCTCGCACGGGGAGCGACCCCCTGAGCCGGGGAAGATGCGACCTTGGTCAGCGGTTTCGATCCGCGCTCCCGCACGGGGAGCGACTGCTTATTGATAAGCCTTTCTGTCCACGAGGGAAATCCTCCGCCGCGCGCGAACTGACGGGAATCTGGCGCTGCAGATCCCCCGGGCATGCAAGCGGTACTAAGATGATAAACGATTTCAAACAGCTGGCCTGGCGCGAATCGCTGTCTACATCCGATCATGCTTGAGGTTCGCGCCTATGCGACACTGAGTTTTGATCATACGATCAGAGGACCACCGAGATCGGCTGCGGGTTTCGCCCCGACGTGTTCCACACGACGTTGCCAATTCGCGCCGAGATAATAATAGCGAAGGCTATCCACCTCGGGTTTGATCAATTGCTCGAGCCGCGATTTCAACATTGCCCATTGCGCAGGATCAACTTCGACCTCGAAAACCGAGTACTGCACCCTTTGGCCGAAGTCCCGGCAGGCTTTGGCGACTCGGCGCAGACGCGCGGCGCCGCCGGGATCGGAGGTGCGAACGTCATAAGTCACAAGGACAAGCATATTGCCCTCTCAAGGCGCCAGGGACCCACGGTCATTATTTCCAGAACCACGGGGGATAGGCATCGAGATCGCCGCGCAAATGGCGCGCGAGCAATAGCGCCTGGAGATATGGCACGAGACCGAAGGGTGCGTTCTCCTCAAGGAAAGGATGACGACGTTCCTCTTTTTTGCGTTCCTGCCAGGCCGTCAACACCAGCTTGCGGGCCTCGTCTGTTTAGGAGGACAGCACCGCCATCGCGGATCTCGAAGTCGCGCGCGCGGATTTGCCGGCGATTCATAAGCGACAAGGCAAGCCTATCGGCGAGAACAGGCCGGAGCTCCTCCATCAGGTCGAGCGCAAGACTTGGACGCCCGGGCCGGTCGCGATGCAGGAAACCGACAGAGGGATCAAGACCGACGCTTTCCGCGGCGCTCCGGCAATCATGCGTGAGCAGAGTATAAAGGAAGGAAAGCAGCGCGTTGACGGGGTCAAGCGGCGGGCGGCGCGAACGGCCGCGAAAACGGATCTCAGGATCTGCTGCCCGGACGAGATTGTCGAAAACCGCAAAATAGCGATAGGCCGCCTCCCCCTCGGCGCCACGCAGGGCCTCGACTCCCTCATTTAAGAGGGCGACTCGCCGCAGGATCAGCCCAAGTCTGTCGACCGCAGCTTCCACATCAGCACGCTTGTCCGGCGTGAAATCGTCGCCATGGTCGCGAAGTCCGCGTTGCAGGACGGCGCGCTGATTTGCGATCTTCGCGGCGACAAGACTGCGTACGATCTCGTCGGGCGCCTCCGAGGCGCGATATTGTGCCCTCCGCAGCAGCACATTGCCGCTGACAGGCCCTTCGACGCGGGCCTGGAAACGGCCGGCGCGATCAAGCAGGACGAGCGTTATGCCGCCGGCAGCAAGCGTTTGAATCAACGGTGGCGAGACGAAGATCGCGCCAAACGTAATGACCGAGCCCAGCATATGAAGCGGCACCCGCGAGCGCTCCTTGCCATCGACATCGGCGACGATGTTCTCGCCGTCCTTACGCAGGGCGGCGCCTTCGGTGGTAACGAAGAGGGTATTGAGCAGTTTCTTCACAAATCTGCCCTTCCCTCGCCCCCTGCGGAATCCTCGAGTGCGGTGCGGATGGCCGGGTCGCGAAAAGCCAAGGCGGATTTCGCCCCCGCTTTCGGCCGGCATAGTTCGAGCAATGAGCAGGCCCGGCAACGGTCGGCGCGTCAGACGGCCGGCGGCGTACCTCCCGTTGCAAAGAGTTCGCCCAGGCTTTGCGCGGCCTCTTCCGTCAATCGCCTCAGTTCCGCATCGAAAGGCACGATCACGCGCCGCTTCGTCTCGGCGTAGAAGAGAGCACCCTCCG
>DASQCU010000040.1:0-9180 GCA_035634575.1 Beijerinckia sp. | reverse complement strand
ATGTCGCCCCTGCTTTTTCCGCATGTTCCTTGAAGAACTCATTGAACGCGCTGATATCGGCGGAAAGCCGCTCGCTCTTCATGACGGGCAGACCGACCCAGATAAGCGGAATTTTTTTATCGTGAAACTGCGTGGCGATCGCCTCGATCCGCCGCCCATAAATCTCCTTCCATTCCGGTGAACGCAATTCGTAAGTCTGGTTGCCCTCGTGCACGGCCTGGCGATCATTGGCGCCAATGAGGATGGCGGCGAAATTGATCTTTTCCCCGCTCTCCAGAAGATCATGGGTGGCCTTGTTCCAATCGTAAAAATCATCGCGCACCAATCCGGTGTCCTGGCGCGCCTTGCGCAAGATCGCGACCTCCGGATGATCCGTGAAGGCTTCAGTGAGGCCCGTGCCGAGCAATTGCCCAAGGCTATCGCCGAGGACCGCGACGAAATAGGTCGGCGGAACGACGTGTTTCTCGGCGACCTTCTCAGCCGGTTTCGCAGCGGGCCTTGCGGTGACCGGACGGCTTGGTTTCGGCCGCGCGGCCCTGCGCCGCTGAACCATTGGATCGGCAGGCCTCTGGATGATGCGCGGGCTCGGCCGTGGGTCAGGTTGGAACCATTGCTCAAACCAGGAGAAGGGTCCGTCCTGCGCAAGCGCGGCCGATCCCCCTGCCAGATACAGGATCTGGAACAGGATCAGCCCTGCCGCAAGACACAAGATCCGCCTCGGACCCTGGCTCAAACTCGACGATGTCTTCCTGTGCGCGATCTTGGACATGAACGCCAATATAGAGGTGGCGAGAAATGAATCCATCTCCCCCGGCGATCTTAAGGCTCAGAGCCCGCTGAACCAATTATAGCCATAGGTCTCCCAATAGCCGCCATTGAAATCATTGCCGATTTCGATCTCGCCAATGTGCTTTGGATTCTTGAACCCGAGCTTGGTCGGGACCCGCAGCTTCACGGGGAAACCATATTGGCGCGGCAAAAGCTCATCATCGAACCACAAGGTCAATTGCGTTTGCGGATGCAAGGCCGTCGCCATGTCTATGCTCGTGATGTAATTATCGTCGCAGCGGAACGTCACATATTTGGCGGAAAGATCGGCACCGATCCGGGTGAGAAACTCGGAAAAACGCACCCCGCTCCATTTGCCGATCGCGCTCCATCCCTCGATGCAGATATGGCGTGTGATCTGGGTGAAGCGCGGCAAACCATGCAGGCGCTCGAGGGTCCAGGGCTCCTTGTTCTCGGCAAGGCCCGAAATATCCAGGCGGTATTCAACGGCATTGACTTGCGGCGCCTTGTCCACAGGGTAGAAGGCATTGAACGGAAACGGTCGGGTGATCGCGCTTTCAGGATATTCGCGCGCAAGTTTGTTCTTGTCGAAAAGCCAGACCTGAACCCGGTCGTTGAAGTCGGAGACGGAGCCGAGCATTTTCTCGGCCGAGACTCCATCGACGACATCGCAGCCGGATAACAAGGTCAGCGAGCCAAGCCCGGCCGCTTGCTGCATGAACATTCGCCGCGTCGGCAGATCGACGCGGCGCGCCGCCTCTTTCATGATTGCCCCTGTATCGGGGTGCATCCTGCGAGATTTTCGCAACATGGGCATTCCCTCCAAGCTCTATCTGCCACGGACCATGGCCAAGAGGCTGCGCGGAACAAGAAGCGCCATCACGACATGAACGATCAGAAACGAAAGCACTGCCGACATGGCCATGAAATGAATGAGGCGCGCCTGGTCGAAATCGCCGAACAGCGAACACAACAGCCGGAATTGGACCGGCTTCCAGATCGCGAGACCGGACAAGACGGCGGCGAAGCCCGCGAGGATCACGCCGCTATAGAGAAGCCTCTGCACGGCGTTATAGACCGAGAGGTCTTGATGGGAGAGACGCCCGCTGAAGGCCGCGACCATATCCGTGATGACGGCGCGCGGGCTGATTGGCCAAAGCTTGCGCCGGAAACGGCCCGAGAGAAGACCATGGGCCACATAGATCGACCCGCTCGTCATCAAGACCCACATGGCCGCGAAATGCCATTGCGTTGCGCCACCAAGCCAGCCGCCGAGCGTGACGATCTCCGGCACTTTGAAAGGCAGTGTCGGATAGGCATTGTGGATCTCCAATCCGCTCATGATCATGACGATGATCGCGGCGGCATTGATCCAATGCGTGAGCCGCACGATCAAGGGATGGACAAGGGGCGCCGGTCTCATCGGCACCAGCGCGACATTCGAGGCAGAGACAGTCATCCGGGCTCCTCCTTCGATCATCCGGGGGGCCGGACCACGAAAGACGCGCGATCATGGTCCGGCGGGTCGACATCAGCGCAAGGACATCAGCCTTTAGGGAGAAGCACCGTGTCGACGACGTGGATGACGCCATTCTTCTGGTTGATGTCGGCGATCGTGACAAAGGACTTGCCCCCCTTGGCATCCACGATTTCGAGCTTGCGGCCATCCTGCGTGACGGTCAGCTCTTCGCCTTCGACAGTCTTGAAAGCGGCCTTGCCGCCGCCGTCCTTCACGGCTTTCATGAGAGCCTCGGCGGAATATTTGCCGGCAATGACGTGATAGGTGAGAATATTGGTGAGCGCCGCCTTGTTTTCAGGCTGCAAGAGCTGCTCGACCGTGCCCTTTGGAAGCTTGACGAAAGCCTCGTTGGTCGGTGCGAAAACCGTGAAGGGGCCATCGCCTTGCAGGGTTTCGACAAGACCCGCCGCCTTGACCGCCGCGACCAGGGTCGTGTGATCCTTGGAATTGACCGCGTTCTCAATGATGTTTTTGGAAGGATACATTGGCGCGCCGCCAACTTCGACGGTCATTTCAGCCGCATGGGCTGAATGGTGCGCCAAGGAAAAGGCAATGCCGCCAAGCGCGACAAAGCTCATGGCGGCAGCGAGTGCCGCGATGCGAATGGGTTTCATGGAACTCTCTCCAGATAATCGGCCGCAACGCGGCGTGATCAACGCGGCCCGTCAGCTGGCACTCAATCCGCTGCGGTCCCGTCATTGGCAATTACTGGAGGGTTGCGAAAAAAGTTGCGGCGAGGTTTCTCGGCCGCGAAATTTTTTGCGCCGTTAGCGGGCGCTATCGCGCCGCTACCGGCCAAGGCGTCTTGACCGGCGCCCAGCCGGCGATCCGGTCGCCGAGCAAGGCGACGCCAAGCGCATAAGCGGTCGAATTATTATAGGATTTGATGACCTTGAAATTGCGCGTCACCAGAAAAACCGGACCTTCCCGCCCGGCTGGAAGCAGAAGCGACGCCTCCCCTTTCGCGGGCATGGCGCGGCCATCGGCCCGCCGTACGCCCGCCTCGGCCCAAAGGCGGAAGGATTTGGCTCCGCCCGTTTTCTGGCCTGCAGCGGCAAAGCTCTTGGGCAGCACCACCTCATAGCCCCAGGTTTCACCGGCGATCCAGCCATGCTTTTTCAGATAATTGGCAGTGGAGCCCAAGGCGTCCGGCACATCGTTCCAGATGTCCTTGCGGCCATGGCCGTGAAAGTCGATTGCATAAAGCTTGAAGGCCGAAGGCATGAACTGGGTCTGGCCCATGGCACCCGCCCATGATCCGCGCATGGCGGCAGGCGTTACATGACCCTGCTGCAGAATTTCGAGCGCGTTCAATAATTCCTTCCTGAAATAGTCGCCGCGATAATGCGCGAATGCGAGCGTCGCAAGACAGCGGATCACCGATCGATCGCCGGTATTCGAGCCGAAATTCGATTCGAGGCCCCAGACACCAAGGACGATATAGGGATCGACGCCGAAGCGGGCCTCGGCCTTGTCGAGCGTCTCCTTCCAGGCGCGGGCCTCCGTCCGCCCCTTCTCGATTCGGGCCTGCGAGACCGCATGTTCAAGATAATCCGAAATCGGCCTGACGAATTCCGCCTGTTTTTTCGTCAAGGCGATCACTTCCGGGTCCGGCGTGACGCCCGCGAAGGCGAGATCGAATTTGGCGCGCGAAATACCCCGCGCCTGCGCCTGCGGCCAAAGGTTCTGAACGAACGCCTGGAATCGATCCTGAGAAAAAGCAGGCGCGGCATGGCCGGGGCTCGGGCGCACCAATAAGGCAATCACAAGCGCGGCCAGGATGACGAGCAGAATGACGCGAATGATCTGCGCCGGTGAATTGATCGCGACGCGGGTCCGCCATTCACGATCGCGGCGAGGCAGAAATTGATTTATCGGCGCAAAGCTCATCACGGCAATCCTTTGAGGGCGAACCGCAATCGAATGAAGCGGTTTGCCCAAGCGAAACCCTCAAATCCTCAAAGGACTTGACGAGCTAAAAAAGCTAACCTTCAGTTGTTTCCGAATTGTTAACCAAGGTCCGATCCGCTCCCGTCCCGCCTTCGGTTCGCCTTTCTGCAGGCAGAATCCATTACCGTGAGGCGCAGACATTTGCGCAAGTCTCTGGTATCTTCAAATTTTCAGAGCCATGATAGAAAATCGCGTGGCAACCCTTTTCCCGGGAGCAACAAGGGTGCAAGAGGCGCAAAGAGAGGCGCAGTTCTTCGACGAAATGACATTGTCGGATGGCGCAATCCGCACAATCTACAGCAAAATCGCACGCTGGCTCGAGGCGACGCCAGCCGAAGTCCTCGCTTCGCGACGATCACAGGCCGAGCTTTTATTTCGCCGGATCGGCATCACCTTCGCCGTCTATGGCGAGAAAGACGCAAGTGAACGCCTCATTCCCTTCGATATTATTCCGCGCGTGATCGGCCGCGCCGAATGGACACGTCTCGAAGCTGGACTGATCCAGAGGGTCAAGGCCCTCAATATGTTTCTCGCCGATGTTTATGGCGCACAGGAAATCATCAAGGCCGGCCGCATCCCTGCCGATATTATTCTGCGCAATCCTCAGTTCCGGCCGGAAATGACCGGGCGCAAGGTCCCGCATGATATTTTCGTCCATATCGCGGGCATAGACGTGGTGCGCACCGGCGAGAGCGATTTCTACGTCCTCGAAGACAATGTGCGCACGCCCTCGGGTGTCTCCTATATGCTGGAGAACAGAGAGGTCATGATGCGGCTCGCACCCGATCTCTTCGCCGAGCACAGGGTCGCCCCGGTCGAGAATTATCCCGACATGCTGCTGTCCTCGCTGCGCTCGGTGGCGCCGCATTCCGCCGGACGTGAGCCTGTCATCGCGGTTCTCACGCCCGGCCGCTTCAATTCGGCCTATTATGAACATTCCTTCCTGGCCGATAAGCTTGGCGTCGAACTTTGCGAGGGACGCGACCTTCTCGTCGAAGACGATGTCGTCTATATGCGCACGACCGAAGGCGCCAAAAGAGTTGATGTCGTCTATCGGCGGATCGATGACGATTTCCTCGATCCCAACGCCTTCCGTGGCGATTCGATGATCGGCGTTCCAGGTCTTATGAAAGCCTATCTCGCCGGCAATGTGACCCTTGCCAATGCCGTCGGCACGGGGGTCGCCGATGACAAGGCGATCTACACCTACATGCCCGAGATCATCGATTTCTATCTCGGCGAAAAGGCCCTTTTGAACAATGTCCCGACCTGGCGCTGCCGTGAGCCCGATGCCTTGAACTATGTGCGGGAGCATCTCCCCGAATTGGTCGTCAAGGAAGTCAATGGCTCGGGCGGCTATGGAATGCTCGTCGGGCCACATGCGACCAAGGCTGAATGCGAGATTTTCGCCGCGAAGCTCGCGCATGATCCGGCCAATTTTATCGCCCAGCCGACACTCGGCCTTTCGACCTGCCCGACTTTTTTCGACACGGGAATCGCGCCGCGCCACGTCGATCTGCGGCCTTTCGTGCTCTCGGGCTCAAAGAGCGTCAGGGTCGTGCCGGGCGGCCTGACACGGGTTGCCTTGAAGGCAAAGTCGCTCGTCGTCAATTCGAGTCAGGGTGGCGGCACCAAGGACACCTGGATCGTCGAAGATTCGATTTTCCAACGTCAATGACAGACCCTGAAGCCTCAGGCATTCAGGGCCTTTTCACAATAAAGCATTTTCAGGCGAAGCGGATGCCGGTTCGCCGTCCGAAAATGCGAAGTAGAGCGGTCATATTACGAGTGGCGCATAATGCTTTCCCGCACGGCTGATAATCTCTTCTGGCTTGCGCGCTATGTCGAGCGCGCCGATTTCCTCGCGCGTATCGTGGAGGCAACGCAGCGCCTCGCGGCCCTGCCAACGAGCTATTCCGGCACCGGCACCGAATGGGAGAGCGCGCTCGAATCTTCCGGCGCGGCTGAAGGCTTTCGCGCCAAGCACGAGGTTGCCGAAGAGGCAAGCGTCGTCGAATATCTGACCTTCGCGCCAGACAACCCCTCCTCCATTCGCAATTGCATCGAATTCGCCCGCACCAATGCCCGCTCGGTTCGCACCGCGCTGACCGTCGAAATGTGGGAAGCGATCAACGGGGCCTGGATCGAGCTCAAACGTTACGAAAAAAACTACATGGGCTCCGGCCGCTACGACCGCGTGGAATTGTCCCGCTTCCTCGAATTCGTGAAAAAGACATCCCTCGATTATGACGGTTCGGCCTATCGCACCATGCTGCGCAATGATGTCTATTGGTTTTCGCGGTTAGGCCTCTATATCGAACGCGCCGACAACACAGCGCGCATTCTCGACGTGAAATATCACGTGCTCTTGCCTGAACATGAAGAGATCGGCGGATCGCTCGATTATTTCCAATGGGCGGCGATTCTTCGCGCGGTCTCGGCGCTGACCGCTTATCATTGGGTCTATCGCGAGAACATCAAGCCGTGGCTTATCGCCGATCTTTTGATCCTTAAAACCGAGATGCCACGCTCGCTCATCTCCTGCTACGACAATATTGTGCATTTCCTCGATTTGATCGCCAAGGCCTATGGCCACCAGGGTCCGGCGCAGCGCCAGGCGCATGCCGTGATGGAGCGGCTGGAAAAGGCCACGACCAAGGAAATTTTCCAGATAGGGCTGCACGAATTCATCACCGCCTTTGTCGAGGACAATAGTCTTCTCGGCCAGACGATCAGCGAGCAATATTTGTTCAATTGAGAGCGGTGGACGTGCGAGACCTGATTGGCGCCGCCGCGCCACTCTAAGCCCTCATCCTGAGGAGGCCTGAAAGGCCGTCTCGAAGGACGAGGGCGCTTCCAGTGCACACTGGATATCATCCTTCGAGACGCAGGCTTCGCCTGCTCCTCAGGATGAGGAGGAGGCTCTGATACAGGTTCGTTGCTTTTGGCCGCGCGAATTGTCTCGGCCCCTCGCTTCCGCCCTTTGATCCGCGCCCAATTGGGACCATATTGGCGGCATGGTCAAAGCTCCTGATCCTTCCCCGAAAAAGCCCAGACCCGCCGCAAAACCGGCCGGGGCAAAAAGCCCGCGCTCGAAAGCCTCGAAACCGGAGGTGCAGCCTCTTGGCGAGCATCTCGCCGCGCTTTTGAACCCGGCGCTGAACGAGCCTCCGGCAAAGCTCTCGGAAGGGTTCTCGGAAGCGCTACAGGCTGGCTATGACGCCGGGCCGGTCTCGCGCATCGATGCCAAGCTCGCGCAAGCTTTGGGGCTAGATGCAAAGGGTGAGGTCGATTTCACGCCGCCCCCCGCGCCCGCCGCCGCCCATGGCATGACTGGCGCTGCGGCGACAATCGAATCCCTGAAGGACCTGCTCGAACGCGGCGATCCCAATCTGCGCGCGAAAAAGCCCTGGACACCGCACCGCCCGCCGCGCCCGGACAAGAGCGAGGGCGGGGTCCGGTTCAGGATTGTCTCCGAATACGAACCGCAGGGGGATCAGCCGCAGGCCATCGACGAACTCGTCCAGGGCATCGACGCCATTGAGCGCGATCAGGTGTTGCTTGGCGTCACCGGCTCCGGCAAGACCTTCACCATGGCGCAGGTGATCGCCAGGACCAACCGCCCGGCTCTGATCCTCGCGCCGAACAAGACCTTGGCGGCGCAGCTCTATGGCGAGTTCAAGAGCTTTTTCCCTGAAAACGCGGTCGAATATTTCGTCTCTTATTATGATTACTATCAGCCGGAAGCCTATGTGCCGCGCTCCGACACTTACATCGAGAAGGAAAGCTCGATCAACGAGCAGATCGACCGGATGCGCCATGCCGCGACCCGCTCGCTGCTCGAACGCGACGACGTGATCATCGTCGCCTCGGTCTCGTGCATTTACGGCATAGGCTCGGTCGAAACCTATACGGCGATGACCTTCACCGTGAAGCTCGGCGAGAGGATCGATCAGCGCCAGCTCATCGCCGATCTTGTCGCCCTGCAATACAAGCGCTCGGCTGGGGATTTCTCGCGCGGGGTGTTTCGCGTGCGCGGCGATACGCTTGAACTTTTTCCGGCCCATTATGAGGATCGCGCCTGGCGGATCGGCTTTTTCGGCGATGAGATCGAGAGCATCGCAGAATTCGACCCGCTCACTGGCAAGAAGACGCAGGACCTCGAATTCGTGAAGGTCTATGCCAATTCCCACTATGTCACGCCGCGCCCGACCCTTCTGCAATCGATCAAGGGCATCAAGTTCGAACTCAAACAACGGCTAGATGAACTCAATGCCGCGGGCCGCCTTCTCGAAGCGCAAAGGCTCGAACAGCGCACCATGTTCGATCTCGAAATGCTGGAAGCGACCGGCTCTTGCGCGGGAATTGAGAATTATTCGCGTTATCTGACCGGCCGCCTGCCCGGCGAACCGCCGCCTACCCTCTTCGAATATCTGCCCGATAATGCGATCGTCTTCACCGATGAATCGCATGTCACCGTGCCTCAGATCGGCGGCATGTATCGCGGCGACTTCCGCCGCAAGGCGACGCTTGCCGAATATGGCTTTCGCCTGCCTTCCTGCATGGGTAACCGGCCCTTGCGCTTCGAGGAATGGGACGCGATGCGGCCGCAATCGGTCCATGTTTCCGCGACGCCCGGGAAGTGGGAAATGGAACGCACTGGCGGCGTCTTTGTCGAACAGGTCATTCGTCCAACGGGCCTCATAGATCCGCCCGTCGAAGTGCGGCCCGCGCGCGCGCAAGTAGACGACCTTCTGGGCGAGGTGCGCGAGGTTTCCGCGCGCGGCTACCGCAGCCTCATCACCGTGCTTACCAAGCGCATGGCGGAAGACCTGACCGAATATTTGCACGAACATGGCGTGCGCGTGCGCTACATGCACTCGGACATAGATACGATCGAGCGGATCGAAATCATTCGCGAT
>DASQCU010000039.1:0-1763 GCA_035634575.1 Beijerinckia sp. | reverse complement strand
GGAAGACAACGATCTTGTCCAGATCGATCTTGTAATATCTGGCGGCTTCGCCAACAGCCCGGCCAGACTCGTTCATATAGGTTTCGGGCTTCAAAAGCGTGATCTTCTCGCCCGCAATCGTGATTTCACTCGTCTGCCCTTGGAAACGCGAGCGAAATTCAGGCGCGCGATATTCGCGCGCTATGGCGTCGAGCGCCATGAACCCGATATTGTGCCGGTTTGCGGCATAGGCCTTGCCGGGATTGCCAAGGCCGACGAAAAGAAGCATTGCGGCCCGCTCGCAAAAGGCGAAATCATCCAAAGCTTAAGCAAAGCCCGCACCAGATGCTGGTGCGGGCTGCCGCGAAGAGACTATTTCTTGGCTTTGGCCGCGGGCGCAGCCTTGCCGCCCTTGCCTTTTGCGGGAGCCGCCGCTGCGGCTGGCTCTTCGGCAATGGCCACAGGCGGGGCAATGGTCGCGATCGTAAAGTCCCGATCGGTCTCGGTCGGCTTGCAGCCCTGGGGCAGCGGGATTGCCGAAATATGCAACGACTCGTTGATTTCGAGCGCGCCGAGATCGGCGGTTATGCCCTCGGGGATGTCATCGGCCGGGACCTTCATCTCGACCGTGTGACGGACGACATTCAGGGAACCGCCTTTCTTGATGCCAGGGCAGGTCTCGGCATTGATGAAATGCACCGGCACCTGGACCTTCAAGGTTGCGCCCGGCTTCAGGCGCAGAAAATCGACGTGGAGCGGCTGATCCTTGATCGGATCGAGCTGATAATCGCGCGGAACGACGCGCTGCTTCACGCCGTCGATCTCGATGTCGAAGATCGTCGTCAGAAAATGCCCGGCGTAGATCAGCTTGTTCAATTCGCGATAATCGAGGGCGATCGGCTCGGCGGGATCGCCACCGCCATAGATCACGCCTGGAAGTCGGCCTTCACGGCGAACGCTGCGGGCAGCCCCCTTGCCAATCCCGCTGCGCACCGTGGCCGCGAGTGTTTTGCGCTCGGCCATGTCGGTGTCCTTATATTGAATTTAGAAAAATTTCGCGCCCACGCCTCCAGGGGTGTCGGAAAGGGCCGCGAAGCCGCGCTTATAGCGGTGTGAGCGGACGGGCGCAATCTTTTACCCATCCAATCCAGCGCGGCGCGATGCGACCCGGGCCAGCGCCGCCCAATCCTTCTCGCCATCGCCGTGTGCTATGGCATCGAGAAAATTGTCGCGCAAAAGACTGGCCAAAGGCAGCGGCACATTGGCGGCCTCGCCCGCGGCAAGGGCAAGACGCACATCCTTGAGGCCGAGCTTCAACCGGAAACCGGCGGGCTCGAATTGTTCCGCCGCGATAATCGCGCCATAGCCCTGAAAGACCGGCGAGGCGAAGAGCGTCTTGGTCAGAATTTCAAGAAAATCGCGCGCCGCGACGCCATGCCCCCGGACGAGAGCGGCAGCCTCGCCCATGGTCTCGATCGCCGCCGCGATCATGAGATTGCCGGCAATCTTCACCGCATTGGCACGCACCGGATCGTCACCGACCGGCCAAGTCTTCTGTCCGAAACAATCGAGCAGAGGCTGAACTTTTGCGATGGCCCCGGCCGGACCCGCGACGACGATATTGAGTTTTGCAGCCGCTGCGGCGTCAGGCCGGCCAAACACGGGCGCTGCGACATAGGCGAGGCCGAGTTTTTCATGGAGAGCGATAAGTTCCTCGACAAAGCTCAGTGAAACCGTCGCCAGATTCACATGAATAAGATCTTTGGATGCGAGCTGAAGCGCCC
>DASQCU010000038.1:0-2346 GCA_035634575.1 Beijerinckia sp. | reverse complement strand
GGCGGTCTGGTCCTGACGGATGATGCGGATCTCGCCAAGAAGATCAATTCGGCGGTCTTTCCGGGGCTTCAGGGCGGCCCCTTGATGCACGTGATCGCCGCAAAGGCGGTGGCCTTCGGCGAGGCTCTGCGGCCCGATTTCAAGATTTACGCCCACCAAGTCGTGGAGAATGCCAAGGCTTTGGCCGCGAGCCTTGCCGCGCGCGGCTTTGCGATTTCCTCCGGCGGGACCGATAATCACCTCATGCTTGTCGATCTGCGGCCCAAGCAGCTCACCGGCAAGGCGGCGGAAGCCGCGCTAGGGCGCGCGTCGATCACCTGCAACAAGAATGGCGTGCCCTTCGACACGGCAAGCCCGATGGTGACGTCCGGCATCCGTCTCGGCACGCCTGCCGCGACTTCACGCGGCTTCGGCGCGGCGGAATTTCAGCAGGTCGGCGAATTGATCGCCGAAACGCTGGATGGTCTTGCCAAAAACGGGGAAAGTGACAATGGCAAGGTGGAAGCCGAGGTGAAAGCCCGCGTTGCCGAATTGACCCGCCGTTTCCCGATCTATTGAGGCAATTTGACTTAAGGCGATTGCGCCATGCGGTGCCCTTATTGCGGCAGTCTCGAAACGCAGGTGAAGGATTCTCGCCCGACGGATGACGCCGCCTCGATCCGCAGGCGCCGGATCTGTCCCGATTGCGGCGGAAGGTTCACCACCTTCGAGCGGGTGCAATTGCGCGAGCTGACCGTGGTCAAGAAATCCGGCCGGAGGGTGCCCTTCGACCGGGAGAAGCTGATGCGCTCGCTCGAGATTGCCTTGCGCAAGCGTCCGGTCGAGCCGGAACGTGTCGAACGCATGGTCAATGGGATCGTCCGTCTGCTCGAAAGCCAGGGCGAGGCCGAGATCACGAGCGGGCAGATCGGCGAACTCGTGATGGAGGGCTTGCGCTCGCTCGATAGTGTCGCCTATGTGCGTTTTGCGTCCGTCTATCGCAATTTTTGTGAAGCCCGGGATTTCAATACTTTGATCGATGAATTGGCGAATGGCGCACAAGACGCCAGCGAAGAAGACGCCGAACTTCGCCGCACAACGCCGCGGTCCACGAAGCGCGCATGAACCTGGCGATGCCCCCTCTTGCAATTGACGCCGAAACCGACGCGCGTTTCATGGCCGCTGCGCTGGCGCTTGGCCGGCGGGGCCTTGGTGTTTGTGCGCCCAATCCGGCGGTGGGGGCCCTGATCGTCAAGGATGGGGTGGTTCTGGGCCGGGGCTGGACCAAGCCCGGCGGCCGCCCCCATGCCGAGACGGAGGCCTTGCGCGATGCGGGCGACGCGCGGGGCGCGACGCTTTATGTCACATTGGAGCCTTGCAGCCATCACGGGGTTACGCCCCCTTGCGCCGAAGCCATTATCAAGGCTGGGATCGCACGCGTGGTCTCGGCGCTCGACGATCCGGATCCGCGTGTTTCCGGGCGCGGGCATAAAATGCTTCTGGATGCGGGCGTGGAGGTCACGACCGGCGTGCTAGCGGGTGAGGCTCACGCGGCCAATCTCGGCCATATCCTGCGGGTCCAGATCAAGCGTCCCATGGTGACCTTGAAGCTCGCCATGACGGCGGACGGCTATGTGGCGGGCGCCGAATATGATCCGCGTCTTGCCATCACGGGGCTTGCTGCGAATGGGCTCGTCCATGTCATGCGCTCGATGCATGATGCGATCATGGTCGGTAGCGGCACGATCGCGGCGGATGATCCGCTCCTGACGGTCCGGCTGCCGGGGCTAGAGGCGCGCAAGCCCTGGCGGGTCGTGCTCGATAGCAATCTGCGTCTGCCGCTGCATGCGCGATTGGCTCGCGCCGCGCGCGCCGTCCCGACGCTCGTTATCGCCGCGGAGGCTGCTTCCGAGACTGCTGCGGCGAGGCTGCGCGAGGTCCATATCGAGGTCGAACATGTGCGCCGTGATTCGGCGAATCACCTCGATCTTGCCTCTGCTCTTCAGCTTCTTGCGGCAAAAGGGATAACGCGGGTTTTCACCGAGGGCGGCCCTGGCATTGCCGATGCCTTGATCGGGCAGGGGCTCGCCGACGAGATCATCCTCTTCACCGCCTTGAAGCCGCTCGGCTATGAAGGAGTGCCGGGGCTCACTCCATCGGCAAAAGCTATCCTCGCCGATCCAAATCACTATCGCTACGTCGAGGCGCGGCCGGTCGGAGCGGACCGGCTGACGCGTTATACCGCCGTTTCACAGGAACAGGCGGTGCAACTCCGGTAAATCGGCCTCGCATCAGCGATTTACTGGAAGAGAACCCTGATTCCTTGAGGATTCAGGGTATAAGAAAGGATTTTCTAAGCATGTTCAC
>DASQCU010000037.1:0-11913 GCA_035634575.1 Beijerinckia sp. | reverse complement strand
GAGAGCGGCTCCGGGGTGAGCCGCTCTTTTTTTGCGACTGCAATCGAATTGCCAAAGATTTATTCAGTGATGGCTGGTGTGCGGGAAAAAATTTTCGCGGGATGATATAGAAAAGCGCGAACGTCGCCACCTCGCACCTACAGTCATCAAGAACGATTGCCGGTGCCCGTCTCGAATTTTCGCCAATCCTTTGAAAAAGCGTGAGTTCGGTAAATGAACCAAGGGTCGCCCCTTTGCGGCCTTTGGCATAAGCAAAAGGGAAACTCCGCGTTGAATGCCCCCCTTGCCGCGCCGCGCGCGGTTTTTACCGAAGGCTCCACCATGCGTCATGTATTGGTCATGACTGGCGCGGGCTCGATCGGGCTTATGGCGGTCTTCCTCGTTGAGTTTTTATCCCTGCTCTATGTGTCGCGCCTCAACGATCCCAATTTGACCGCGGCGGTTGGCTATGCGACGCAGGTTCTCTTCTTTGTGGTGTCGCTCGATATCGGGCTTGCGATTGCCATAGGCGCGCTGGTTTCGCGCGCGATCGGGGCAGGTGACAGGCCACGCGCACAAAGTCTTGCCGCGTCGGGCCTCGTCCACGTTTTCTCCATCACCACCTTCGTGATAATGGCCGCGCTGCCGTTTCGCCGCGAGATCCTCACCCTGGTTGGCGCCAGCGGGCAGGCGCTCGACGTGGCATCGGTCTATCTTGCCATTACCTTGCCCGGTACTGTCCTGCTTGGGCTTGGGATGGCGCTGGCTGGCATTTTGCGCGCTGTGGGTGATGCGCGGCGCGCCATGTATGTCACGCTCGGGGGTGGCATCTGCACCGCCATTCTCGATCCGATTTTCATTTTCGGCTTGGGCCTCGGCGTCACCGGCGCGGCCATCGTCACGGATATTTCGCGGTTGGTGCTGGTGGTCATTGGCCTCTACGGCGCGGTGCGCAAACATGGTCTCGTCGGCCTTCCGGTGCGCCGCTCCATTGTGCAGGATCTGCCGGCAATGATGGGAATTGCCGTTCCCGTTGTCCTGACCAATCTGGCCGCGCCGGTCGCCAATGCCTATGCGATGCGGATCTTCTCGCATTTTGGCGAGCCGACTGTCGCCGCCTTCGCGATCATTGACCGGCTCACACCGCTCGCCTATGGCGTTTTGATCGCCCTGTCGGGTTCGGTTGGCCCGATCATGGGCCAGAACCTTGGTGCCAAGCTCATGCTGCGGGTGCGGCAAGTGCTGACCGATTGCTTCACTGTTGTCCTGGTCTATGTTGTCTTGGTCTGGTTGATTCTTTGGCAGGCGGCTCCTGTCGTCGTCAATATTTTCAACGCAGAAGGTGAAACCGAGCGGCTCGTCACGTTCTTTTGTGTCTATGGCGGTGCGCTTTGGTTGTTCCTCGGCGCAATTTTCGTAGCCAATGCGGCTTTCAACAATCTTGGCTTTCCGATTCTTTCAACCATCTTCAATTGGGGCCGCGCGACGCTCGGCACCATGCCTTTCGTGACCCTGGGCGCTGCCCATTACGGCGCGGAAGGCGGTTTTCTGGGGATGATTTGCGGTGCCGCCCTATTTGGTACGGGGGCTATTATCGCCGCATATTTGGTGACTGACCGCCTCGCAAAACATCGCAAGGGCGCGTAGCATCTTCAAGCCTTCTTGCGAGAGCGGCACGCGCGACGATCTGCCGGCAAGCGGGAAGGAGAGAGGAGACGTCATGTTCAATCTCGACCAGATTCTTCAAAACGCTCAGGGTGGCCAGGCGATCAATAATCTCGCCAGCCAGTTTGGCATCTCGCCGGAACAGGCCGATGCCGCGGTCAAGGCGTTCATCCCCGCGCTTTCGAGCGGTTTTCTCGCAAAGACGGCGCAGCCTGCGGGTTTTAATTCCATCCTGGGTTCGCTGGGGGAGAGCCAGCACATGGCGGCTTTCAGCGATCCCGCAGCCGCGCAATCCGACGCGACCATCCAAAAAGGCAATGAGATTCTCGGCCAGATCTTCGGCTCGGCAAATGCCGGCAATCAGATCGCGCAACAGGCTTCGGCCATGACGGGTCTCAGTTCGACGCTTCTTGCGCAAATGCTGCCGGTGATCGCCTCCATGCTCATGGGCGGCATGATGACCTCGCTGCAAAATCAGGGTTTCGGCGGAATTTTGGGACAGCTCGCAAATGCAGCCGGTGCGGGTGGCTCGGGCGGCGGATGGGGCTCGATCCTTGGTCAGATCTTGGGGGGAGGGCCAGGACAGCCACAAGTGCAGCCAGCCCCGCAGCAGGCTCCCCCGGCGCCGGAGGCCAGCGGGTTCGGCAATATTTTGGGCAATATTCTGGGTAGCGTATTCGGCGGCGCGGGAACAGCTCCTCAGGCACCGGCGCCAGGGATGCAGCCTGGCGCGCCCGGTCAGTTCCCACAAATGCCCGGTTTCGACCCTGCCTCGGTTCAGGCAGGGCTCGACGCGCTGACCAAGATGTTTCAGCCGGGGCCTTCGGCTGCTTCGGGCCAAGGCGAGGACCTGCAAAGCGAAATCAGCGATATTTTGGGTGGCAGAAAGCGCTGACGCTCAGGGCTAAAAGAGCGGATTTCACGATAGAGCCTTTATCTGAAGCGAGGTGGACATTGTCTCACCGTCGCAAAGTGGGACACAACAAAGAGCCGGGGGGCCTGCGTTTTTCATGGAAGCTGCAAGTATTCCAGAGGGTTGTGTTCCCTTGCACTGTTGAGGCATGAAAATCGCTATACTGCTGCGGCGCAGCGCGCCAGACGAGGGCGTGTCCAGCGGAAAGCGCTCTCAAGAGCAAGATGACGATTCCAAGATGACGATTCAAAAACAAGTCATCCTGCTCCAAGGCCTGATACCGTTGGTTGCGAAGGATCCGGCGATCAACATAAGGGGGTGGCGGGGCGGGGTCCGCATTGCGCCTCAGCCCGCTCCCGCATATGTAGCTTGGCGGCGCGGACATCCCTCCGGCGCCGGCAGCATTTTCAGGCAAAGCGGACTCCGCTTTTCGTCAAGAAAATGCAACAGAACAAGGAGAGCGTTTCCCGTTTCAACTGAAACGGAAAGCGCCCGAGTGCAAGATCGAAGATTATGGCGCAAACGAAAGCTTGGCAATGGCTCGCGACGTTTCGGATTTAACGCCTATCACGTCGCGCGACGAACTCGTGGCTTGGATCGCAAACGGATCGAAGCCAGCAGAACAATTTCGCGTCGGAACGGAACATGAGAAATTTCCCTTCTATCGGGCCGATCACACCCCGGTTCCTTATTTCGGGGATCCTGAATTGGGCCGCGGCGGAATCAAAGCTCTGCTTGAAGGGATGCAGGCCAGGTTCCAATGGACGCCGATCCTTGATGGCGAAAATATTATTGGGCTTTTCGATGAGAAGGGTGGAGGGGCGATTTCGCTCGAACCGGGCGGCCAGTTTGAATTATCCGGCGCTCCCTTCGACACGATCCACCAGACCCAAGCCGAACTCGCGGCGCATTTCGAAGCCCTTGACCTCGTTGCAACCCCCCTCGCAATCCGCTTTCTGTCGCTTGGCATGAGTCCCAAATGGCGGCTCGACGAGACGCCAATGATGCCGAAGCAGCGCTATGAAATCATGCGCAAATACATGCCGAAAGTCGGCTCGCGCGGGCTCGACATGATGTTTCGCACCTCGACGGTGCAGGCCAATCTCGACTTTTCGAGCGAGGCCGACATGGTGAAGAAAATGCGCGTCTCGCTAGCCTTGCAGCCGCTTGCGACGGCGCTTTTCGCCAATTCCCCCTTTACAGAAGGGAAACTCAACGGCTTCCTTTCCTGTCGCTCGGAGGTCTGGCGCGACACGGACAATGCGCGCGCCGGCATGTTGCCCTTCGCCTTCGAGGATGGCATGGGTTTCGAGCGCTATGTCGATTATGCTCTCGACGTGCCAATGTATTTCGTCAAGCGCGGCGAAACCTATCATGATGTCGCGGGGATGAGTTTCCGCGATCTTCTGGCTGGCAAGCTCGCTGCACTGCCGGGCGAACAGGCGACCCTCTCCGATTGGGCGAATCACCTCTCGACGATCTTTCCTGAAGTGCGGCTGAAACGCTATCTCGAAATGCGTGGCGCCGATGCCGGACCCTTGCCGCTTTTGACCGCGCTGCCGGCTTTGTTCGTGGGGCTTTTCTATGCGCCGTCCGCGCTCGATGCGGCCTTCGATCTCGTGAAGCCGTGGAGCGCCGAGGCGCGCGAACAATTGCGCGCGGACGTGCCGCGCATGGGGCTCGAAGCCATGATCGGTGGGCGAAAACTCCGGGAGATTGCGCGCGAGGTTCTGGACTATTCACGTGCCGGATTGGCAGAGCGCAAGCGGCTCGATGCGCAGGGCCGGGATGAAACGCGCTTTCTCGATCCGCTCGATCAGATCGTCATTGGCGCGAGCGAAGCAGAACGCCTCATCGACAAGTTCAAACATGAATGGAAGGGAAGTGTCGACCCGGCCTTCGAGGAATGCGTCTATTGAGCGCTCGCGATTCGCGGGCCATACCCGTTTCAGCGGAGGGGGCCTGTGACCTCCGGGAGTTACTGCGCGTCACGCAAGCGCAAGTGACTAGGCGAGGAACCTGCGTTTTGAGACGGCCTTGCAAAAATGGAAGCGCTTGACGGGGCATTTTCAGTTGACCGCACGGCTGCTGGCACCGTTCCGCCATTGGCCCAGCCGCTGTCCAGCGACGAATTTTGTCGCGAACCGAATTCGACACGGACGTGGCCGCCGATCCGCACGCAAGTATCTCCTCCCTCCACCGCGACAAAGCCCGGCCCATAAGCCGCGCATACCGCATTGGCCTGCGCTTGCACTGGATCGCCGCCGCCAAAATCATTCGCCTTCGCATCCTTACCGAGGGTGGCGAAGAGGGCAGCCGCGCAGCTGCAAATGAAAAGAAAACCTGTACGAAAGACCATAACAACCTTGATCGATTGGCAAATGCGGGCGGTCACATGTGGATTTTGGCTTACATTGGGGCGATATAGTGATGTGAATGGCTTCCGACGACTCACATTCTATTCGGAAAGTGTTGCAAATCGTTATCCGTTTATACCAAGGATCGCAAAGAGCGATCCTTGGTTCCTTTCTCGAATTTCCGCTTTTCAAAGGATCGGCGGAAATTCGAGAGTGGGACCAACGGTCATTCTTTATGACCGTTGGTTACCCTGAATCCGAAGGAATTCAGGGTTCGTTTCCGGTAAATCGCTGACGCGATGGCGATTTACCGGAGTAGCACCGCCTGTTCCTCCGGAACGGCGGTATATACGGATTCGCATTTTTGCCTTCAGGATCGCCAATCTCCCAAGGCCGACTGGACCAAGGCCAGCGCAGCGACGGCGGCCGTATCGGCGCGCAGAATGCGCGGCCCGAGCGATAGGCGCAGGACATGCGGCAGGGCGAGGAGCGCCTCCCGCTCGGCCGGATCGAACCCGCCCTCCGGTCCGATGAGAACGGCAAGCGGTTGCTCCTTTTGCGTGTCAGTGAGACCGGCGAGCGCTTTCGAGGGGCTGCGCACGGGTGCATCCTCATCGCAAAAGATCAGCAAGCGATCCTTGTCGAAGGCGCGAAGCAGCGCTTCGAGCTTCAGGGCCGGTGCGATTTCCGGGATGACCAGAATGCCGCATTGCTCGGCGGCTTCAATCGCATTGGCCCGCATCCGCTCGAGGTTTATTCGCTCAGTCTGGGTGCGCCGGGTGAGGACCGGGCGCAGCAGGCTCGCGCCCATCTCCACCGCTTTCTGCACCATATAATCGAGCCGCGCATGTTTCAGGGGGGCGAAAAGATAATGGAGATCCGTGCTCGACTCTTGCGGCCGCACGATCTCCTCTGCGACAAGCGCCACCACCTTGCGGCTTGACGCCTCAAGGCGCGCGCGCCATTCACCGTCAGATCCGTTGAAAATCAGGATCTTGGCGCCCTCTGGCAGGCGCAAGACGTTGCAAAGATAATTCGCCTGGCCGCGATCGAGATCGACGCGCGCCCCAGGGAGAAGCGGCGCATCGACATAGAGACGATGCGCGGAAAAATCATAATGGGGCATGAGATACGCACTCGGTTGAGCGATTTTCCTGGTGAGATCCTGAAATTCTTGGGGTTGTGGGTATACCCTGAATCCTCTGAGGATTCAGGGTTCGTTTCCGGTAAATCGCTGACGCGATGACGATTTACCGGAGTCGCACCGCCTACCCCGAAGGAATGGCGGTATATATTGAACAATTGGCGGTTGCGCTTGCCTGAAAGTTAACGGTTTTGCTATGAAAGGCGAAGGCGGATATTGGCGAAAGGCTTCTGAACCTATGATGGCGGATCGGCTCATCCATGCCGCGCAATGGACTGCGGCTTTTTTATCCTTGGGCGCGTGGCTGACACTCGCCACCGCGGCGCTCGCAGAAGATTGCGCCACGGATATAGGCAATCTCAACAAAAAGCGGCAAGGCGTGATTGAGCAGCTGAACGCGCTTGCCACCAAAGGTGGCAAGAAACAGCTCGATCCCGTCGCCTCATGTCCGAAATTGCGCAATCTTGTTGCTGTCGAGCATGAACTCGTCGCCTATCTCACCAAAAACAAGGATTGGTGCTCGATACCCGACGACGCGATCGAGAATATCAAGGCAACTTCCGGCAAATCGGCCGCCATTGCAAATCAGGCCTGCACCATAGCGGCGCAAATGAAGAAAGCTCAACAGCAGCAGCAGGCAGGCGGCCTCAACGCGCCGCAGGGTCAGAAACTTCCGACGGGACCGCTTTGACTTCGTCGCCGGTTGGACCGCAGCCCTCCGATTGGGTGTCTTCAGAGCCGGGCGTGCTTCCTGATTCGGTCCAGGGTCAGCTGATCTTCAGACTGGCGCCGAAATCCTGGCATCCTTTTCTCCAGCTTGCCCGGATCGATCGCCCGATCGGCTGGTGGCTGTTGCTGCTGCCTTGCTGGTGGTCGAGCGCCCTCGCGAGCCTGGTCCAGGGGGTGCTCCCACATGGGTCGCATCTCTTCTTGTTTTTCATCGGCGCAATCGCGATGCGCGGTGCCGGGTCAACTTATAATGATATTGTTGATCGCGACATTGACGCGAAAGTGGGACGGACCCGCTCGCGGCCTTTGCCATCGGGGCGGGTGAGTGTCAGGGCCGCGAAAATCTTTCTCGTGGCGCAATGTCTCGTCGGCCTTGTGGTCCTTTTGAGCTTCAATGCTTTTACGATCGCGCTTGGCTTTGCCTCCCTTTTTTTCGTCGGCATTTATCCCTTCATGAAACGGATCACCTCCTGGCCGCAGGGGGTTCTTGGCTGTGCCTTTGCCTGGGGTGGATTGATGGGCTGGGCGGCGGCTTTCGGATCTTTGGCGCCAGCGCCCATCTTCCTCTATCTCGGCGCGATCCTTTGGACGATTGGCTATGATACGATTTATGCGCTCCAGGACGTCCGCGACGATTCGCTTGCCGGTGTGAGGTCCACGGCGCGGCTCTTCGGCGATCATGTGCGTTTCGGCGTCGGCCTGCTTTATACTGGGGCGATTCTTTCTATCGCTGCGGCCTTGATCGCGGCGGGCGCTGGTTTCCTGGCTGCCGCCGGGCTGATCCTCTTCGCCTTGCATCTGGCCTGGCAGGTGCATGAGATCGACCCGGGGGATGAGCAAAAAGCACTGCGTCTGTTTCGTTCCAATCGCGACGCGGGGCTTTTGCTCTTTGCGGGCCTCGTTTTCGAAGTCCTTCGTTTGGCAATCCTGCGATAAAGCCAATTGTTTTGAAGAAAGGTGATCAGGGCCGATAGGCCATTGGTCCGCATTTTTCGAGGGACCTGTATGTTGAAAGGGGCTCTGATCTTTTTTAGCATTTCATTGCTGGCAGGCGCGTTGGGCTTCACCAATATTGCCGACCCCGCCGGTGGTGTCGCTCGCAAGCTGTTTTTCATTTTTGTCGCGATCTTCATCATCTTCTTTGAGCTCAGCCTCCTGGCCGGCGAGACGATCCTCTGATCGGCGGGAAAGACACCCTGACCCCTCAGGATGTCCTATGCCACAGATCATAAAGCATGACCTGCGGTGCCACTCTCGAATTTTCGGCTCAACGCTAAGGAAAAGCGAAAATTCGAGAAAGGAACCAAGGATCGCCTTTTGCGATCCTTGGTATACCGCCGTTCCGCAGGAACAGGCGGTGCCGCTCCAGCAAATCGCTCTCGCGTAAGCGATTTTGCTGGAAAGGAACCGTGAATCCTCAAGGATTCAGGGTATATTAAAGGAAATTCTCAAACGAGATGGGCTGATAGCCGGCGCGCTCCATCTCGATCACGAAAGAGACGCTGCGTGCGATCAAGCGGTCGCGCTTGGTCATGCCGGCGCAGTCGGCATCCGTGGATGTGGCGACTTCGGCAAGTTGCGCGCCCTTGCTCACGGCGCTGGCATCGCGGGCGAGACCGCGCAGACGCCCGCTCCCTGGGGCCTGAATAGGAGTCGTGCCGATCCATCCGACAACTTCGCCCTCTTCGACAATATCACCAAGAAATTTGGCAATATGGAAGAGGCCGTGATGGGGCGCGTGAACGATCTTGCCATCGGGAAAGGCAGCATCTTCGTCCGGGTCGCGCACAGGGATTGAACCGCTGCGCAGGACTGCACCAGGGTCGCGCTTGCCAATGTCGATGACAATGTCGCAATCGTCGCCGCAAGTGAAACCCGGTCCGAGGCCAATCGTAATTTCGGCGAGGCTGCGCACGCGTTGACGCGACTTGCCATTCAGCGGCCGCGCATCGACGAGGACATCCCAAGGCCAGCGATCCGTGACCTCCTCGAAATTATGCCAGAGGATCGGAATAAACATTCCGCTGCGCAGGCCCGCCAGAAAATCCTTGCTTTTGTCAGCGCGGCGCGCCTCGACACCCTCGAAGGTGCAGGTTCCATCCGTCCAGGCGTCCGCAAAAGCCATCCGCCGCCGGATTGTATCGGGCGGCGAGCTTTGATTAATGGCGACGGCATAGCCGGCAAGGTGCAGCTTTCTGGCAACGGCGGAAGCCAGTTCGTCTATGCCGAACACGAGGACGGAAGTTTCTTCGCTCATCGAACCATCATTTGTGTGTCGATTGATATTATATTCCGTGAACTCCGGAGAAGTTCGAGGTTCCTAACCGCCATTCGCTAGCGCGGCAAGCGAATGAGCAAAATTGCATGAAACCTGCCGATCCTCTTCGTAATACCAACGGTCATAAAGAATGACCTTTGGTGCCACTCTCGAATTTCCGCCAACCCTCTGAAAAGGCGGAAATTCGAGAAAGGAACCAAGAGCCGCTCTTTGCGATACTTGGTATAAGCCTTGGCATAGACCCATTTGCAACGCCAGCTTCGCGCGCGAAATGCACGCGGTCAATATGCTCCTTTGCGCAAAATCCAGGCTGTCATAATTGAAAAAACAGCAAGACTGGCGCAATTTGGTGGCAAAGCATTCAACTGCTGCTTTATTCAGCGGCGAGAGTTGAATGGGCGCCGCACCAGGCTTCGAGGTCCAAGGCCGCCCTCGCGCTCATGAGCCGTTTTTTTGCCTCGGCCTTTTCCGATCCGCGCAGACGCTTGCCTTCGGGCGAGGCAATTTTCCCGGCGAGCGGCGGAAACAGCCCGAAATTCACATTCATCGGCTGAAACGAACGCGGACCTGCATCAATGACCTCGATATGCCCGGCGGTAATGTGATTGAGAAGGGCGCCGAGCGCCGTGGTCACGGGCAGCGGCCGAAAATCCACGCCCTTGCGTTCGGCCGCCGCCATGCGCCCGGCGACAAGGCCGATCGCGGCGCTCTCGACATAGCCTTCGCAACCCGTGATCTGCCCGGCAAAGCGCAGGCGCGGATCGACGTTGAGCCGCAAGGACGAGTCAAGCACCCTGGGGGAATTAAGGAACGTATTGCGATGCAGCCCGCCGAGCCGCGCGAATGACGCGCTTTCGAGGCCGGGAATGGCGCGGAAGACTTGTGTCTGCGCGCCATGCTTCAGCTTGGTCTGAAAGCCCACCATATTATATAGGGTGCCGAGCGCATTGTCCTGGCGAAGCTGGACGATCGCATAGGGTTTGACCGTCGGCGCATGTGGATTGGTAAGGCCCACCGGCTTCATCGGCCCATGCCGCAAGGTTTCGGGGCCGCGTTCTGCCATCACCTCAATCGGCAGACAGCCGTTGAAATAGGGTGTGCCTTCCCATTCCTTGTATTCAATCTTGTCGGACGTGAGCAGGGCATTGACGAAGGCGTAATATTGCTCCTTGTCCAGGGGGCAATTGATGTAATCCGCGCCGGTTCCGCCTGGGCCCGCCTTGTCGTAGCGGGATTGGAACCAAGCCTTGCTCATATCGATCGAATCGCGATGCACGACAGGGGCAATTGCGTCGAAAAAGGCAAGGTCCGCTTCGCCGGTGAGCTTGGCAATGGCCTCGGCGAGCGCGGGCGAGGTCAAAGGCCCGGTCGCGATAATGACGTTATCCCACTCCTTCGGCGGCAGGCCGTCGATTTCCTCGCGCACCAGCTCGATCAGCGGCGCTTCGGAGATCATCCTCGTGACGAAAGCGGAAAAGCCGTGGCGATCGACCGCCAACGCGCCGCCAGCGGGCAATTTATGCTGATCGGCGGCACTCATGATCAGCGAGTCGAGTCGCCGCATCTCGCGGTGCAAAAGCCCGATGGCGCTGGTTTCGGGATCATCTGCACGGAAGGAATTTGAACAGACGAGCTCCGCCAGTTCCGCCGTGTGATGCGCCGGAGTCGTGCGAAGCGGGCGCATCTCATGAAGGATGACGGGAATATTTTCACGCGCGATCTGCCAGGCGGCTTCCGCGCCGGCGAGGCCGCCACCGATGACATGTATGGGCGCTGCAAGGGGCGCTGAAGTTGAGGATATGAGAGACATGCGCCACAAATTAGGGACGTGTCGCTGGGAGAGCAAGCGGCGCACCGCAAGGGCACCAAAAGGAAACGCCCGCCGGGGGAGGATCGGCGGGCGCTGCTGGCGGCGAAGGGGCTGGGGAGGAAACCTGCTTCGCAGCGAAAAAGAGGGTTAGTGACGCGCGCCCTCGCGGACGACGGTCTCGATATCGGCGCTGTTGATGCCGATGCGCCATTGCTGAATCTTTTCAGCGAGGAGTTTTATCGACATCGTTGAATTCCTTTCAGCGGGGGCGTTCACCGCCGCCTCTGATGCAATGCAATATAAACGCATTGGCTTTATCGACCAGCGACCTTTTCGCTGATCAGGTATGCAAAAATAGCATGACTAGCAATGCAAACAATTTTCAGAATAAAAATTTACCAAAAATTTACCTTCGCGCGCTGCACCTGTTCGCATAGCACAAATGGATTATCGGAGATGAATCGGACTGGAACGGGTCGGCTTTTACCGCCCAAAAATTTCATGGCTGCGTTTAGCGCATAGGTGCGTTGCGATTTGAATTGGGCTGATCGCAAGCGTGAGGATGCGTTCGGGGCCATTCAAAAAATCAGCGCAGCAGCCGTCTGCCAAACGTCTCTCACTCCGCCGCCTTGCCTTTAGCCGAAGGCCGCCGCTCCAGAACTTCCTTCAAATAGCGTCCGGTGTAGCTCTGCTTCACCTTCGCGATCGTCTCGGGCGTGCCTTGGGCGACGACTTCGCCGCCGCCGTCGCCGCCTTCGGGGCCGAGATCGATGATCCAATCGGCGGTCTTGATGACTTCGAGATTATGCTCGATCACCACCATTGTATTGCCTTGCTCGACGAGCTGATGCAGCACTTCCATGAGCTTCGCCACATCATGAAAATGCAGCCCTGTGGTCGGCTCGTCGAGAATATAGAGCGTGCGCCCGGTCGAACGGCGTGAAAGCTCCTTGGCCAGCTTCACCCGCTGCGCCTCGCCGCCCGACAGCGTATTCGCCTGCTGGCCGACCTTCACATAGCAGGCGAATACGCTGTCGG
>DASQCU010000036.1:0-2402 GCA_035634575.1 Beijerinckia sp. | reverse complement strand
TCGTCGTCACGGGAGGCCTGAGCTGGGAGGCGATCTTGCGCCTGTTTCACCCCGAACCTGCCGCGGGCCGGGTGATGATGGCCGTCGCTTTCATCGGCATGATCGTCAATGCTCTCACCGCCGCGCTGTTCGCCTCAGGCCGAGGCCGCGACCTCAATATTCGTGGCGCTTTCCTGCATATGGCGGCAGATGCCATGATTTCCGCCGGGGTCGTTGCCGCTGGTCTCGCGATTCTTCTTACCGGCCAGACATGGATCGACCCGGCGCTGAGCCTTGTCATCAATGCAATCATCATCGCCGGAACATGGAGCCTGCTGCGTGAGAGCGTGGCTTTGTCGCTTGACGCCGTTCCAGCGGGGATCGAGACGGCGAAAGTGCGTGAATTTCTCGAAACATTGCCCGGTGTGAGCGAATTGCACGACTTGCACATCTGGCCCATGTCAACGAGCGAAACCGCGCTGACCGCGCACCTCCTGATGCCAGCGGGCCATCCGGGCGATGCTTTTTTGATGGATGTCTCGGTCAAATTGCGTGAGATCTACCGCATCGGCCATGCCACATTGCAGGTTGAGATCGATCATGAGACCATCTGCGCCCTTGCGCCTGACGAGGTGGTTTAGAGTCTTTGTTTTGTCGCGTGTCCGGACGCAAAACCGGTTTCCACTTTTGCTGGACACGATCTATACCAAGGGTCGCAAAGGCGACCCTTGGTTCCTTTCTCGAATTTCCGCTTTTTCAAAGGGTTGGCGGAAATTCGAGAGGGGTCCAACGGTCATTCTTTATGACCGTTGGTATTAAGCCCGAGGCGCGGCCCAAGCGACGATTTCACGCATGACCTGGCCCAGCGCCGCATCGAGCGCGGCGGCGATCGTCGGGCCATTGTCGCTGGCAGCGGGAACTTTGGCCGTAAACACCCGGGCTTGAAGAATGCGGCCGCTCATATCGGCGATCCGGGCGGAGATTTCGACCACGGCCTCACCCCTCACGACATCCACTTCGAAACGGCGAATATCCGTCTGGAGATCATGGTCGGCGAGCATTCCTGGGCGGCCGACGGCACGCAGCACATGCGCGTTTTCGAAGGTTTCGATGAGCCGTGCCTGGACGAGGCTTGGAAGCTGATCGGCCCATTGCGCGCCCTTGAGATAGGCGAGCGCCTCATCACTCGTGCGAACCACGATGCGTTGTGAATCGACCGGAAGGCTCGCAGTCGGCTCCTCGATCACGAGCTGGCCGCGTCCGGCGCGCGCAACAAAAGGTCCCGCAACGGGATTGAGATCGTAAGTGACCGGCGGTGTGCTCGAGCAGGAAACGAGAAGCACAAGAAGGATCATGGCTGCCGGGATCCGCAAGCCCCGGCGCCAGGCGCACGCCTGCTCCTGCAGAGGGCTTGGACAAGAACCCGCCGTCATTCCCAATCACTCCGCCCCAATCACGCCACGCGGGCCCTGCATGACCCCGAGACGTTCATGTTCGAAATCACGGCTAGCCAAGCCTTTACCGTCGAAGCCTTTAACATATGCTGAACATTTTAGGAATTGAGGGGTCCGCTCGGCAGATCATTAGTAGTAGAGTGATTTCCGTTTCAATCGAATCGGAAAGCGCTCTGCCTTTTTATCGCATTTTCGGACGGCGAACTGGCATACACTTCGCCTGAATCAAAAGTGCAAACCGATTTTCCATTCGGACACGCGAACAATTCAAATACTAAAGAGATCCTGGCCTAGCGGCTGCCGCTATATTCGGGGATCTGGGTCCTTTTCCCGAACAGGAATTGCTGCGGATTATTTTCAATCGAGCGAACCGCTTGGTTGATCTCGTCGAGGGTTTTGCGGCCATCGACGGCCAAAGCCTCGTATTGACGCAAGCCCGACCCCGCGAAGCGGTTGAGATTGCCGGTGAGTTCCTTGGTTCTGACATCGAGATTATCGGCGAGCTTCTTGATCGATTTCGCTGCGTCGCCGATCTCACCGAAGACGCCCTTCGAATCGCCTGTCGCCAGGAAGCCATTAAGATTGGTCAAAACGCCGTCGATCTTGCTGCCCGCCGCGTTGAGTTTCGCCGAGAATGAAGCGGCATCGTTCATAATCGATTTGACTTGAGCGGGATCGACCGCCTTCACCACCGTGTCTGTGTCGCCGGCCAGAGCCTCGAGCTTGACGGTCAGCGGCTTGATGGTTTTGCCAATATCCGCCATGGCGCCCATGAGATCCTTGACGCCATCGGCATTGGCGGCAAGCGCATCGGAGAATTTCTCAATATTCTTGACCGAAGCATCGATAGAGCCGGAATCCCGGTCCATGATCTGGTTGGCCTTGCCGAGGAAATCGGACGCCTCGCCGGCGACCCTCCGGGCGGTCTGCAGAAGATCCTGAAAGTCGGATCGATCGGCGACAATGATC
>DASQCU010000035.1:0-3062 GCA_035634575.1 Beijerinckia sp. | reverse complement strand
TTATGCCAAGGTCGGCTTTCTCGGCATCGTTCAAGGTATTACCGAACTTTTGCCTATTTCATCGACCGCGCATATGCGGATCGTGCCCGCCCTGCTCGGCTGGCAGGATCCTGGATCAGCTTTTTCAGCGGCGATGCAGGTCGCGGCACTTGCCGCAGTCATAAGTTATTTCTGGTCCGATGTGCGCGGGCTCGTTTTTGGCTCGATCGACGCGGTCAAACGGCGCGATTTCATGGATTGGAATCTTCGCTTCGCGGTGTGGATCGTGCTCGCGACGATACCGATCGTCGTTGCCGGTGCCTTGCTCTCACCTTTGCTCAATGCCTGCAATTCTCCGTTGCGGACGCTGACCGTCATCGGCTTTTCCTGTGTGGTCATGGCCGCGCTGCTCGCCTATGCCGAAGTCTATTCGAAACATAAGCGTACGCTCGATCAGGCAAATTTGAAGGATGCGCTGACCGTCGGCGTGGCGCAAATAGGCGCACTCATTCCGGGTGTTTCACGCTCCGGTTCGACCCTGACGGCGGCTTTATTCCTTGGGCTGAAACGTGACGAGGCGGCGCGTTTTTCCTTTCTTTTGGGTTTGCCGGCAATCGCCGCGGCGGGCCTCAAGGAAATGTGGGCGTTGCACAAGGCCCATCTCGACGCGCATGGCTGGTCGATTCTGGGCTTCGGTCTGGTCATTGCCTCGATTTCCGCCTTCGGCGCGATCTGGGGTCTCTTGCGCATTCTCGAGCGCTTTTCAGCCTGGCCCTTCGTTGTCTACCGCTTCCTGATCGGGATTTTTCTTCTCGGCGCGGTCTGGGCAGGCTGGCTCGCTAACTAGAGCCTCAGTTACGAAAAATTTCGGCCCACCCTTGAAAGAGGCGCCGGGCCGGAATTCAAACGATTAAAATCAAGTAAAAAAACAAAACTGAAACCGAATTAATAAACTTCTCTCAATCGTTGCTCGCCCGCGAATAGCGTTGGCCGATGAGCACCGGGTCACACGCCTGCCAATCGCCCTCATGACCGAATTCGGCGGCCGAAGTAATGGAAAGGAGCTCCGCCAGCCTGCCCCGAGCACGATTGACGCGGCTTTTCATGGTGCCGACGGCGCAGCCACAAATGCCGGCCGCCTCCTCATAGGAAAGGCCGGAAGCGCCAATGAGGATCAAGGCCTCACGCTGATCGGTCGGCAATTGCTGCAAGGCGGAGCGAAAATCCAGCAAATCCATATGGCCATTCTGGGCCGGGGCGGAGGCGAGTTTCGCCGCGATTGCTCCATCGGAATCGGCGACTTCGCGCCGCCGCTTGCGGTATTCCGAATAGTAAATATTGCGCAAAATCGTGAAGAGCCAGGCGCGCAAATTCGTGCCCTCGACGAAAGACCCGAGATTGCTCCAGGCCTTCACCAGGGTTTCCTGCACGAGGTCGTCGGCTCGATCGAGATTGCCGCAAAGAGAAACGGCGAATGCGCGAAGATTGGGAATGACAGCAATAAGATCCGCCGTCATCTGCTTGCTGGCAGAGGGGGCGGGCGCTTCATTCACATGCATATCGTCCGATTGCGGATCGGAAGGATGGTCCAAGGGTTGCTCCGCGGGTTGCTCCAGGTCCTGGCCCGAGGCGATTTGCTGGCCTGTCACGTGCTCTCCTTTTTCGGTCGAGCGCCCGGTTTGCTTTCAAGCTGCCGCAGAAGTTCGAGGAAACGATCAGGCACGGGCTGCGCCAAAACCTCGTCATAGACGCTGCGCAAATGCTGCCCGATCTGCTCCGCCATTTCCGGCTTTGGCGCTGCCTTCTTCGCACGCGAGATAGCCAGGTTCGGGACTTCGGCGGTTTGCCGCAAAGACATTCGAGACGCGTCCCCCTCCACTGTGTCGTTCGGCTGGTCTGCGGCCTCCTTCTTCGATTGCAAGCCCACCTTGCCTACTTTCGTAACCGGGTGCCCCTTTATTTGGCTCTCACCGTCTTCCATTAGTCCCCCTTTTTGACGATTATCGAGCGACAACCCAAAAAGGGTTCACCAAAGCCTCGATCAGCCATCTAGCCATCTCAGAACGTCATCCTCCCGTTCATCCAAAACCTGCAACGATCTCAAAGATCAACGGGGGTTAACGTCCGGTTCCCGCTAAAGTTCCGATCATATGGAACCTTTTTCGAGTTTTCGCATTATTTGGCCAAGCTAAAACTACAGCCAAACGGTTCAAGGGGCCTCGTTTCATGTCAATATCTCAGGCTATCTCCTCGCAGATCCCCTATTTGCGCCGGTTTGCTCGCGCCTTGACGGGGAACCAGGCCGGGGGAGACGCTTATGTCCTGGCGACTCTCGAGGCAATCGTCGCCGACCCTGCGGGTTTTGAGGCCTCCGCCGACCTGCGCACCGCTCTTTATCGTTTGTTCCTCGACGTCTGGAGCTCGATGCCGGTCAATGATCACGTCGATCAGGTCGCGTTTTCCAGCGATGAGCAGGGCGCGCGCCGCAATCTGGAAGCCATCACGCTGCGCCCTCGCATCGCCTTTCTCTTAAGCTCTCTCGAAGGTTTCGACACGACCGAGGTCGCGCGCGCGCTCAATTGCTCGGTCGAGGAAGCGACTTCGCTCATAGATGCGGCTGGCAAGGAGATCGCCAATCAGATCCGCACCGATGTGCTGATCATCGAGGACGAGCCTTTCATCGCGCTCGATTTGCAAACCCTTGTCGAGGAACTTGGGCACCGGGTGGTCGATGTCGCCCGCACCCATCGCGAGGCGATCGAGGCCGTGAACAAGGAGCGGCCCGGACTTATTCTCGCCGATATCCAGCTCGCCGATGGCAGTTCGGGCCTCGAAGCCGTCAATCAGATTCTCGAAACCTTCTCCGTTCCGGTGATCTTCATCACGGCCTATCCGGAGCGTTTCCTGACCGGAACGCCGCCCGAGCCGGCCTTCCTGATCACCAAGCCTTTTGGCGTGGATAGTCTCAAGGCGGTCATCAGTCAGGCCCTGTTCTTCGATCGCAGATCGCATCGCAAGGATGAGCCCGAGGCGAGAAGCGCTTTCGTGTGAGGGTCTAACTTACCGCTTGCCAGGGAAAAAAC
>DASQCU010000034.1:0-3577 GCA_035634575.1 Beijerinckia sp. | reverse complement strand
CCGCGTGTTCGCGCAAATCTACAAGGAAGGGATTACGCCGCGGGGCGCATCTCGGGCGCAATTTGGTTGCCTTGATGCAATCGACGATGAAGAGGTTGTCGGTGCCTTGGTGGCGAGCGCCGAAGATTGGCTGCGCGGGCGGGGCGCGAAGCTCATTCACGGTCCATTTTCGCCATCGATCAACAACGAAATCGGCATGCTCGTGCAAGGCTTCGACGCGACGCCGATGATCTTCATGCCATGGAATCCCGCCTATTTGCCGCAGATCCTGGAGCGGCGCGGTTATCAGAAGGCGCGTGACCTTATCTCCTATCGGTACGATGTCACGGCGGCTGACCGGGAGGCAAAATCTGTCATTCTCGAGCGTCCTGAATGGCGCGATCGGCTGAAGATTCGCACCCTGGATCTCAAGAGCCTCAAGAGCGAGGCTGAGATCCTCGTCGATATTTTCAATGATGCCTGGAGCGAGAATTGGGGCTTCGTTCCCTTCACGCTTGAAGAATTCATGTCCATGGCGGAAGCTCTCAAATATATCATGCCGCCGGAAGGCGGTTTCATGATCGAGCTTGATGGCGTGCCGCAGGCCTTTGGCGTCATCCTGCCGAACCTGTTTGAGATCACCGCCGATCTCAATGGCAAGCTTTTGCCGTTCAATCTGCTGCGGGTCATCTCAAGGGTCAGAAAGCATACTTATAAAACCGGGCGGCTCCTGCTTTTTGGTGTCCGCCGCGCCTTGCATCGCAAGGCGGCTGGCGGCGCAGTCATTCTCGCTTTCATCGAGGAATGCCGCAGACGGAGCACCCGCAGTTCACTCGAACATGTCGAATTCGGCTGGGTGCTCGAAGATAATTGGCCAATGCGCCGGCCAATCGAACTCTCCGGCGCAAAAATTGACAAGGTTCATCGCATTTACGAGAAAAACCTGATTGCGTGAGCACGATTATTGCCGGCTGAAGCCTGTTCCGGCTCCGGGTCGAATGATCGGCAAATGCTTTGGAAGGATGATCGACGCATGAGCTATCACGCTTTCGACCAGGGTGCCGTCCGTCACATCGAGCGCTCGGAGCGGCGAACATCCTATATTCCAACCCAAATGAAACGGCCGCATCCTGTGCGCCGGCGCGCGATTCTCGCAGCGCATCCCGAGGTCGAAAGCCTGATCGGTCACGACCCGAAGACTGCGGCGATCACACTTGCCACCGTGATCGGCCAGACTTTGATTGCGGCGATTTTTGGCCACCTTGGTCTCACCTATTGGTGGGTGGCCTTGCTTGCAGCCTATTTTGTCGGCGCCTTCGCCAATCATGCCATGTTCGTGGTCATCCACGACGCAACGCATAATTGCATTTTCAAGAGCCTTGTCCTGAATAAATTGGCCGCAATCCTTGCCGATCTGCCCAATACCGTCCCGACTGCCATGGGCTTTCGCTGCTACCATACAAAACATCATTCGCATCTTGGCGATTATGATTACGATGCCGATCTGCCAAGCCATTGGGAGGCGAGGGTGTTCGGCCAAAGCACGATCGGCAAAGCAGCCTGGATGTTCATCTTTCCGGTCTTTCAGTTAACCCGTCTCGGGCGGCTGAAAGGGGTGGTCCCGATGTGGGGCCACTGGACTTTCATCAATGGCGCCTGCGTTATTCTTTACGACATTGCCGTTCTGTTCCTTTTTGGGCCGAACGCATTGGTTTATCTTTTTGCCTCTTTCTGGTTTTCAGTCGGGGGCCTGCATCCGCTTGGCGCGCGATGGATCCAGGAGCATTTCACTTTTGATCCGGCACAGGAGACCTTTGATTATTACGGGCCGTTGAATCTCGTGGCGCTCAATATCGGCTATCACAATGAGCATCATGATTTTCCCGATGTGCCATGGAGCGCGCTGCCGCGTTTGAAACAGATGGCGCCAGAATTTTACGATGGATTGAAGACGCATAGCTCCTGGATCGGGCTGTTCTTCAAATTCATCTTCGATCCGCGTTACACCTTGTACACACGCGTCGATCGCAGCGCTGGCGCTGTTTCAGCCCTCAACGCAAGGGCCTGACGCTTATTCGTACAAAAGCCGCTGAGCGTTTCGAACCTGAGTTTTGTGCCATATTTCCTGAAAAGCGCGGTTGGTTCCGGAGTGCGCATTCCTCTTCCCCGGCCGCAGCGAAGCGGAGAGCCGGGGCCCAGAGACAAAGGCCTCGGTCTAAGGCGCTTCGCAACATATTGCGCTGGATCCCGGATGCCTTTCCGCTGCCCTCCAGGCTCCGAGAAAGTGCGCATTGCTCTTCCCCGACCGCAGCGAAGCGGCGAGCCGCGGCGCTGCGGCAAAGGCCTCTGTCTAAGGCGCTTCGCAGCATATTGCGCTGGATCCCGGATGCCCTTCCGCTGCGCTCCGGGGCTTCCGGGAAAGTGCGCATTGCTCTTCCCCGGCCGCAGCGAAGCGGAGGGCCGGGGCCCAGAGACAAAGGCCTCTGGTCTAAAGCGCTTCGCAACATATTGCGCTGGATCCCGGACACCCTTCGCGCTTCAGGGCTCCGAGAAAGTGCTTCTTCATGACGGTTGGTCTTAATTAATATACCAGGCATGTCGGCCGGATTGCTCCGCTTCGCTCACAATGACGGTCCCTCGGGCAAAAATAAAGGGTCGATCGCGATTGAAGCGATCGACCCTTTATTTTCTTCTGGAACCTCCAAAAAGGAGGAAAGTCTGAAATCAAAATCCGTCGAACGTGTCGGAGGGGGCGGCCGCGGGGACCACACGCCGCTTCGGTGTGCGTTTCCAGGTGTCCTGATGGCCGAAAACGGTTTTCAGAATTGAAGGCGCATTCGACAGGCTGACATAGATCATCAACGGGGTCAGCAGGCCAAGCGTCTTGACGTAGTTCAGCATGGAGCCGCGTTGCAGCACGATATAGGGCATGAGGGTCATGCCGACGGCGACCAGCGCGATGAGGGCGAGGATGATCTCGATAAGTGGCAGAAGATCGGTCGGATCGCCGCCCTGCAAGAGAAGGCAGGATGCAAGAGACCCCGTGGCCACAGCCGCGCAGGGGTAGAAGGCCTGAATGAGAATGAGGAAACTCGCCGACAATTTGGCTCCAAAAGACCAATTGGAGGTTGTCCAGACCTGCCTCATGAGTTTGCGGGTCACTTGCACGAAGCCGTTCGACCAGCGCTTCTGCTGGACCTGCCAATGCCGGACCTTCTCGGGCACGAGACCGGGGATGGCGGGCTCCATCGCGAAAATACCATGCCATCCGGCGATTTGCGCGCGCACGGTGAGATCGAGATCCTCGCAAAGCGAATCGGACGATCAGCCGCCCGCCGCCTCGATCGCTTCGCGCCGCCAGATCCCGCCAGTGCCATTGAACTGGAACAGCCAGCCGGCGCGATAGCGGGTTGACTGTTCCATCGTGTAATGCGCGTCCATCATCACGCCCTGGACGCGGGTCAGCCAATTCGTGCGGTAATTCGAGAATTCGCAGCGCGATTGCACGAAGCCTGCATTCGGGTCGCCGATGAGGGTCGGAACGATCACGCGCAGCCAGTTCACGGGTGGACGGAAATCAGCGTCGAGCACGGCGACA
>DASQCU010000033.1:0-2716 GCA_035634575.1 Beijerinckia sp. | reverse complement strand
GACATCTATTCACATGCGCAACCGGGCCGGGGTCATTATGCCCTGGCCAATCTCGTCGCCAGCGGAAAGATGCCTACGATCATCACACAGAACATCGACAATCTGCATCAGGCCTCGGGCGTACCCGCCGAGCATATTATCGAATTGCATGGCAATGGCACTTATGCGACCTGCTTGACCTGCGGCTTGCGCCATGAACTTGATGTCCTCCGCCGCGATTTCGAGGCGACCGGCGCCGCGCCCGAATGCCGGGAGTGTGGCGGGCCAGTCAAATCGGCGACTGTGTCCTTCGGACAGGCCATGCCTGAGGCGGCCATGCGGCGCGCCCATGCGGCGGCGATCGACTGCGATTTGTTCCTTGCGATCGGTTCATCCCTGGTCGTCTATCCGGCAGCAAGTTTTCCCATGCTCGCGCGCCAGCACCAGGCACGACTCGTCATTCTGAACGGCGAGCCGACGCCGCTCGATAGCGAAGCCGATCTCATCTTGCGCGGCGATATAGGCGACATTTTGCTGCCCTTCGCGGCTTGAGCGCCACGTGCCTTCAAAATTCGGGTATTTCAGACGGCCATGAAGTATGAAGATGCCCTATTCAAGCAATGCCTTTGGTTTAAGGTGCATAAATTCAAGCAATGATCAAGGTTTGCTCTTGACGACCTTTGCAATGCCGCGTTTTGAATGAAATGGCGGCGTTTTTCACGAGACAACGGCAGCGACCGAGCCGATCGAATGTGCGCTCCGCGATCAGCGCTTGGGCAAGATCTGAAGTCTTTGGCGGCCGTCCACAGGATTATCGCTATTTGCAGCTTTTACTATCCAGCGCCGATGTTATCTTGGCTCTCATCGATTAGTGTTCTTGCCTGATTCGTTTTGACCTGTATGCTGCCCGAACAAAGGGCGGGGTCAATTACAACCGTCTCTGGCAAGTGGTTTCTGGGAGGTTGGCTTTTGCCCAACAAGGATCTCGCGCTGTCTCAAGGAGATTTCGACACGGCGCCAGGCGCGGCGCAGAACGAAACCCTCAGTCTTGTCGAGGTCTCCGGACGTATCAAATGGTTCGACGTGTCAAAAGGCTATGGTTTCATCGTCCCCGACGATGGATCGGCTGATGTGCTTTTGCATGTCACGACTTTGCGCAAAGATGGGTTCCAAACGGCTTGCGAGGGCGCGCGCGTCGTTTGCGAGGCCTCGCAACGTGCGAAAGGGCTGCAAGTCTTCCGGATTCTGTCGATGGATGGATCGACCGCCGTCCATCCAGCGGAGTTGCATGCGCCCCGTACCCATGTCCAGGTCACGCCGACAAGCGGTTTCGAAATCGTTGTGGTCAAATGGTTCAATCGCGTCAAAGGATTCGGCTTCTTGACGCGCGGCGATGGCACACAAGATATTTTTGTGCATATGGAAACCTTGCGGCGTTACGGGATCACGGAATTGAAACCGGGGGAGGGTCTCCTGGTTCGCTTCGGTGACGGACCCAAAGGCTTGATGGCTGCGGAAGTGCGTTCTCTCGAAGCCGTGCTACCGTCGACTCATTGAAAAGCCGGGACAATGCTCAACTTAAAAGGTTTGAGCCTTATGCGGGCTGGGCGGATTGCCCTTGGGGACTATTCGATAAAGGTTTTGACGTGGGAAGCCTGAGAAGCTGGCGTTATGCGGCTATTGCGCGATGGTCCCTGTCACGGGTCCTTTTCGCCTTTCTTTTGTTCCATCTTTCGGCTTGCCTGGTGCTGACAAGAGCCGCGGCCGCCGAGGAGGGCGCGGAAAAGTTGCAGATCGTCACGGCCAGTGGCGTTCATGATTTTTCCGTGGAGGTGATGCGCACCCCGGCCGAACTCGAAAAGGGCCTGATGTTCCGTAAATATCTGCCGCAGGATCGCGGCATGCTCTTCGTGTTTGCGACCGAAGAGCCGGTCGCGATGTGGATGAAGAACACCTACCTGCCGCTTGACATGATTTTCATCGGGAGGACGGGTAGGGTGGTCGGACTTGCCGAAAATGCCGAACCTTTGTCGGAAAAGATCATCCCGTCCGGGGCGCCGACCGCTGGCGTTCTCGAAGTCAATGCCGGAATTGCGGCCAAGATCGGCTTGAAGATCGGCGATCTGGTCCGCCATTCTGCATTTATGAAATAATGCGCGAGCTTGTTCGCCGGCCGCGCGCGTGATAGCGAGAAGCGCTCAAGGATAAAGGTTCAAGTGTCAAAAGGCCCAGGGCCGAATGCCAAGGGCGACGGGGTATAGCGCAGTCTGGTAGCGCGGAAGTTTTGGGTACTTCAGGTCGCAGGTTCGAATCCTGCTGCCCCGACCATCCTGGCCACTTGGGAAATATTTGAGTATAAGCCTCCGGCATTCGCCTATCCCTCGGGTGACGCCGATAGGAAGTCTCCAGACTGGAAGCTCAAGATGACTGCAAGGATCTATCGCCCGGCCCGAACCGCGACCCAATCCGGTGAGGCACGAACCAAGCTCTGGGCTCTGGATTTCGACCCGGCGGCACCGCGCCAGATTGAACCCTTGATGGGCTGGACAAGCTCAGGCGACATGAAGAGCCAATTGCGTCTCAGATTTGGGACCAAGGAAGAGGCGATCGCCTATGCCGAGCGCAACGGCTTGGCCTATCGCGTGGAAGAGCCCAAACCCAATCCGCGAAAGATCATGGCCTATTCCGATAATTTCAAATCGACCCGTCTCGGCCAATGGACCCATTGAATGGGAAC
>DASQCU010000032.1:0-5342 GCA_035634575.1 Beijerinckia sp. | reverse complement strand
CATCAATTGCGCCGGATGGCGAGACGATCATATTCGATTTTGGGGCAGCGGTTCATGATGACTTCAACCCCAAGCGCCTGCGCCCGCGCGGCAGCGGCTTCGTCATGAACGCCGAGCTGCATCCAGATCACCAGCGGCTTTGGTTCGAGGGCAAGTGCCTCATCGACAACGGCGCCCGCCTCTGCGGAATTGCGAAAAATATCGACCATGTCGATCGGTTCGGGAATATCCTCAAGCTTCGCAAAGCATGGCGCGCCGAGCAGCGTCTTGCCTGCCAAAGCGGGATTGACGCCAATCACATGGTAGTTTTGCTGAAGGAGAAAGGCGAAGACCTCGAATGAAGGCCGGCTTGGCTTGTCCGAGAGGCCGACGACGGCAATGGTTTTCACCTGTTGCAAAATCTCGCGCAAATATGCGTCGGGATAATGGTCATGGGTCATTCGCTGGCGCTTCCGAAAACAACATCCCAAGCATCATTTCTGAAACGTGCCGTGCCCTCATTGGCGCGGCGTCCATTGATTGGAGCCAGTCCCCTGCAACTCCGGGGTCGTATTGAACCGCTCGGCCAGCGCCTTTTTCACATCGGCATTGCAAACATAATTGGCAACCCCGTAACGATGGTCCATGAATTTTGCGACCGCGCTGCAGGCCTCCTCCAGAGTAAAGCCACGGCTGAACAATTGAGCCCGCAATTCGCCGAAGACGGCATCCAAAAGCTCCTGCACGCCTTTATCCATCACTTCAACTCCAGACTCTCAAATCCCGTCGAATAGCGGGGTTTCGATTCGAAATCCGCCAATTCCTCCGGGATCGCCATGCCAATGCGAATACGGCGGATTTTTTCCGGGCCAACTGTGGTCAGCACACGTGCAGTCCAGGCTTCAGCGTTCATGACACGCAAAATGCCTATGCCAATATCTATCCCCTCGGCATCGGCCAATCCGCAAAGACGTTCGTCTTCGAATGCGTCCAAGGCATCGCGTTCCAGATTTTCGAAGACCACGCCGGAAAGCTCGCATTCCCGCGCACCGGCCAGGGCCCTTTGAAAACCATCCAGGCGATAAAGCGCGCGGGTCATGGCGTTTCTCGCCCGCACCAAGAGGGAAGGCCGAAGGCGATGCACGCGCGAAGGCGGCAGCGGCGCGAGGATCGGGTCCAAAAGGTCGTCCGCCTCGGCCAGCGCGACGATATGGTCCGGGCGCAGCGCATCGATCTTCAAGCGTTTGAGCAGACGCCCAGAATAATTCACCATTCCGCATGTGTTGATGATGAGCCGCCCCTCGCCCAAGGCAGCCAGCCGCGCCGCGCCCGCGACAATCGCGCCGATGCGCGGCGCAGGGTCCACTCCACCCACGAAATAAAGATGCTTCGTAGCAAGCGCGCCCGCATGCACCTGCCCCAAGGTGATGCAAGCCGGTGGCCCGAGCCCATTCTGGCCAAGATCGGTATCGAGCAGGCTCGTCGCCTCGCCGCGCGCGTCGAGTTCGTGAGCGAGCCAGCGGCAGAAGGTCGATTTGCCGCGATCGGGCGCGCCAAGGACGATGAGGCGCTGCCAGGGCGCGGCGGCCAATTCATCGATCAGCCTGCGCCAATCGGGCTGGACATCGATCTTGCAGTCCATTTCAAACCCAGCCCGAGGAGATGGGGAGACGTTCACCTGCGGACCAAGGGAAGGATCATCGCCTCATGGCTTGGCTCAGCGTCGCCGATCACGGTCGCGAGTTCTTCCACAGCATCCAGCGCGGCGCGGCGCAAGCGCTTGATTTGATCTGTGTTCTCACCCGGATGGGCCTTGATCTCCTCGGCCAGGATCGAGCATTTGGAGACGACATTATCGATCGCGAGGCTCTGATCGCCGGTCACCGCCATGTAGCGGCGAAAAGTTTCGGCGCAATGGCGCGCGGCGACGACGAAGGCCATGTGATCCTCGATCGTCACCCGCTTGATGTCGGTTCTCAAATTCGCGAGATATTCGCTGACCGTTCTAGGCAGGGCCATTTGCCTATTCCTTGTTTGCCCTGAAGGTGTGGTTCAGGGCTCCTTTCGACAGATCGCTTGAGCCGGGAGCGATTTGCCTTATGCGCCGTTCCTTCAAACCGCAGCCTTAAAACCTAACATGTTTCGGCCAAAAATCGAATCCCAATGCGGTTTTGCTTGAGTTCACGCGCCAGCCTTTGGCGGATAGGCATCGTGCAAGATCCCGTCCAGCTCGCGGCTGGCAGGTCCTGAGCCAATGCGGGTAAAAGTCACAGGCGCCGTGGCATCGCTTGGAGCCGCTACGCCCGAGGAGGGGATATGCTCCCCCCATTGCGTCCAGAAAAAGGGCGTTGCACCCTGCGCGCATTGATCGCGCAACGCGCGGGCCCAATCGGGATGGCATTTTTGCCCCTCAGCGCCGGTTTCTCCGCCCGCGACGATCCAATCGAGCCTCGGCCCAGCGCCATCCGCCTTGAGCCAAGTCCCGACCTTGAAATCGACCTTTTCCAGAAGCGGCTCGGCGGCTGCCCAGCGCAGGGCCGCGGGAGTCTGGAGCAGAAGCGGAATCCGACGGTCGGCTTCCTTCTGATTTTCGGCGGTCACGCCCAGCCAGACATTGGGGAGCGGCCAGCCTGCAATTTTGACCGGGCTTCCCGCCAGGGCTTCCATCGCGCTCTCGATCCGGGCGCGCGCCGCCTTATCGGCCATATAGGCCTGCATCACCTTCGGGCGTTTGGTCAGAACTTGAAAAATATGCTGCGGCGCCAATGCCATGACCGCGAAAACCCTGTCAATCACTTCACTTGCGAGCGATTCATGAAAGAGATCGGAGATCGAATTGACGAAAATGCGGCTTGGCTTTTCCCATTCGAGCGGAAGCTTGAGCCGGTCTTCCTGGATTTCGACCTTGCCGGTCCAGGATGCGCCGCCCGCGCCTTTGTCCGCGAACCCCTCCCCCCACATGCCGGGCTGGGAGGCTTCAGCGGTCAAAGCCTCGGCGTAGCAATGGCGGCAGGCGGCGCTTTTGCGCGTGCAGCCCGCGATCGGATCCCATGTCGCCTCGGCATATTCAATCCGGATCGCATCCCTGCTGCCATCTGTATTCCCCTGGGCCATGCGCCGTGAGCCTCCCTGAAGCTGCCTGAACTTATCGCTGCGCGCCCATGACGGCGTCCCAATCCGGTTTGCCGGTCGTCAGGAAATTGAGGATCGCCTGGGCGGCCTGCGGTCCTGTCGCGTGCCAGCCGGGATGCTGCTGATTGATTGTCAGATCGGGAAAGAAAAGCGCGGACAAGGACGTGCTGTTTTGCACGTAGCGACGCGCACCCTGAACCGAGATGCCGTGTGAAAGAGCAATATGCCCACCAATGCAGCAGACAGACCCGCATTCTGATGCGGATTGCCGCATGTCTAGGCTACGCGTCTCAGCGATGAGCTGCGGCCAAAGAGCGATCAGCTCGTCACGCTCCCAATCTTCAATGTCGAGAGCCTGGGCCGAAAGATAGGGTTCATGATGTTTCATAACCGCCTCCCCAACACTGCCGTTTTCCTGTTCGCACGATCGACAGCTGTGTCCGTGTCGCTGAAAAAAGCGAGCAATCCCATCCGCCAAACATCATTCGAGCAGCACCACCACTTTCAGGTGGAAAATGATGTGGAATGGAAAAGCCCAAGCAACAACAGTGCCTGTCTGCCCCATCATACAAACACGGCGCGGGCTCGCTTATTTTGAGCCCAATTCCCTTGCACTGTTCAATGCAGCCGGGCGGTCTTGAGAAAGCGGCGCCGATCGGCGGAGGTGATCCGCACCTCGAAAATATCGCCCTCGCGATCGAGCGTCAGAGGCACGTCCACTCCGGCATCTCCCAGGGCCCAGATGCTGCGAAAGAAGCCCACGAGGTCTCGTACCGGCTTGCCAGCCACGGCAAGAATCGCATCGCCCTCGTTAAGCCCGGCACGGTGCGCGGGACCATTACCGGCAAAGCCGATAATCGTCACCTGATCGCCGGTTTCGGCGGCAAACAGACCGAGCCAGGGCCGTGGTGGAATATTGGGGCGGCCGAGTGTGCGCAAATCGTCGAGGATCGGCGGCAGCAGGTCGATCGGCACGATCATGTTCAAGGGAACGACCTGATTGCCATGGATTTGATGCGGAACCCGGAGGGACCCTATGCCCAGAAGGTCGCCCGCTGGACCTATCACCGCGGCGCCGCCCCAGTTCGGATGGGCGGGCGCGGTGAAAATCGCCTGATCGAGCACATATTCCCAATAGCCGGCAAATTCCTGCTTTGCCACAATATGGGCAACCAGGGAGCGATGCCTGCCCCCGGCAGCGCCGACCACAACCTTTTCGCCCACTTGCGCGCGTTGCGAGGAGCCCAGCGGCAATGCCGGGAGGTCGAGCGAGCCCAGCGCCTGCACGAGGCCGAAGCCCGTTGTCTGATCATAGCCGACAAGATGGGCCGGCACGACCCGGCCCGCGTTGGTGGTCAGCCAGATCTCCTCGGCCTCGGTAATGAGATAGCCGATCGTGAGAACAAGACCATCCTCGCCAATCAAAACGCCATTGCCGCTTCGCTCCACGCCAAGCGTGGCGGCTGTGAAAGCATCCGCCGGAACGCGCGCGGCGAGCTCCACCACGGAAGAGAGCGCCCGATCGAGATCGAACTCATAATTCTCCACCCTTGGCTGCGCTTCTGCCGGAACTTCCCAATCCTCTTCTTCTTCCATGGCGGAAAGCTCCCAAAATTGCAGAGACGCGGGTTCAAACCTTGTAAAAATCCCGATACCAGGCGATGAAACGCGCGATGCCGGTCGCGAGCGGTGTCGCGGGGACGAACCCGGTGTCGCGGGTCAGATCGGCAATATCCGCATAGGTCGCGGCGACAT
Source organism: Beijerinckia sp. (assembly GCA_035634575.1). Taxonomy (GTDB): domain Bacteria; phylum Pseudomonadota; class Alphaproteobacteria; order Rhizobiales; family Beijerinckiaceae; genus Beijerinckia. The sequence goes on along the minus strand of DASQCU010000032.1, from coordinate 476 downwards.
CGCCCGGCTGTGCCGGCAGGAGCCGCATTTTAGCCTTGCGTCCCAGCGCCTTCTCGATCAACCCGATCATGTCGAGAAGCTTTTCAGGACGGCTATTGCCAATATTGTAAAGACGATAGGGTGCCGTGCTCGAAGACGCCTTTGCACCCTTCTGAGCCCAGGCCGGATCGCCTTCAGGCACCAGATCCATTACCCGGCGCACACCCTCTATGATATCGTCTATGTAGGTGAAATCGCGCGAGGATTCCCCATTGTTGAAGACATCGATTGTCTGGCCTGCGAGAATTTGCTGCGTAAAGATAAAATAGGCCATGTCCGGCCGTCCCCAAGGACCATAAACGGTGAAAAACCTCAGGCCCGTGACCGGAAGCCGATAGATATGCGCATAGGCATGGGCCATCAACTCATTTGATTTCTTCGTCGCTGCATAAAGACTGATCGGATGATCGACATTTTGCTCCGTCGAGAATGGCATG
>DASQCU010000031.1:0-3336 GCA_035634575.1 Beijerinckia sp. | reverse complement strand
CGCATCCTTTCAATCAACGATATCAAGATCGACGCGGCGGTGGCGCCGACGATGATCTATGTGACGAATGAGGATAAGCCGGGCTTCATTGGCCGGTTCGCGAGCGTTCTCGGCAATGCCAACATCAATATTGCCACTTTTGCGCTTGGCCGCGACCGTGCGGGCGGTTCGGCCATCGCCCTCGTCGAGGTGGATGGCGTGGTCCCAGAAACAGTGCTGGCTGAGGTTCAGAAGCTCCCTGGCGTGAAAGGCGCGAAGGTGCTCGCCTTCTAATAAAGGGCTCGCCCGGCGCTCGCCCCGGCACATAAGCCTCATCTACCCTGAATCTGTTAAGGATTCAGGGTATATCCTGATGAGTAAACGTATCACCCTACTTGCATCCGCGATGCGACCCGGCCATGTTCAGTTTCATGGTCATTCCCCTCGATCACCCACGCGACCCCTTGCGCCAGGGCGGCAGCGCTCTCACGAGCCTGAACGAGCGCTCGCGCGAGATTTTTCGTCATATTGTCGATTCCTATCTGGCGCATGGCGAGCCCGTGGGGTCGCGGCATTTGTCGCGGCTTCTGCCCATGTCGTTGTCGCCCGCCTCGGTCCGCAATGTGATGCAGGATCTCGAGGAAATGGGTCTCATCTATGCGCCGCATGCCAGCGCGGGCCGCTTGCCGACAGAACTCGGGCTTCGTTTTTTCGTCGATGCCATGTTGGAACTCGGCGATATTGGGCAGGAGGAGCGCGACCAAATCGAGGCTCAATTCAGGGCGGCGGCGCAGGAGCCGACGCTGGAAGGTCTTCTCAGCGATGCAATGATGATGCTCTCGGGCCTGACCCGCGGCGCAGGCGTTGTCGTGACTTCGAAAGAAAATGCGCGGCTCAAACATGTCGAATTTGTGCGCATCGAGCCCGAGCGCGCGCTTGCGGTGCTCGTCGCGGACGATGGCTCCATCGAGAATCGCATCGTCCAGATCCCGCCCGGACTGCCGCCTTCGGCGCTGACCGAGGCCAGCAATTACCTCAACGCAAGGATCAGGGGCCGGACCCTCTATGAGGTCAAGGTCGAGATCGAGGCCTCGCACAAGGCCGCCGAGGCGGAACTCGGCGTATTGACGACGAAGCTCGTGGACGCGGGCCTCGCGAGCTGGGCCGAGTACGCCGGCCATGAGCCACAATTGATCGTCCGTGGCCACGCCAATCTCCTGGAGGATTTGACCGCGCTTGAGGATCTCGAACGGATCCGTCTGCTCTTCGCCGATCTCGAAACGAAAAAAGACGTGATCGATCTGTTGAACCGTGCCGAAGGCGGGGAAGGCGTGCGCATCTTCATCGGTTCGGAGAACAAGCTTTTTTCGCTCTCCGGGTCCTCGATGATTGCCGCGCCTTTCCATGACAGCCAGCAGCGGATCGTCGGCGTGCTCGGCGTGATCGGGCCGACGAGGCTGAATTATGCCCGCATTGTGCCGATGGTGGATTATACGTCAAAGATCGTCGGCCGCCTGTTGAACCAACGGTCATGAAGCCGTTGCGCCGCCAGCTATCAATGCGTCATGCCCGGACTTGATCCGGGCATCCAGGAACGCCGATTCGACGTGAAGCACCTGGCGCTTGCGCACAGCCTCAACCCGCTCGGCTGGATGCGCGGATCAAGTCCGCGCATGACGGAGCGTCAGCGTGAAAGGATCGCTTTTGCGATGGGTGAGAGCGCTTATTTTTGCCGCCCCTCCAGCAAGGTCTGACGCAGGCGCAGCAAATCTTCTTTCAGACCTGTCAAATTCTCGATGGAAAGACCCATGGAACTGGCCAGTTCGAAGGGGATGGATTTGCAATCCTGCCGCAAGGCGCGCCCCTGCTCGGTCAAGACAATGCGCACCTGCCGCTGGTCCTTGCCGTCCCTGATCCGATGCACGAGACCGAGTGCTTCCAGCCTTTTCAAGAGGGGCGTCAGAGTTCCCGAATCGAGATAAAGGCGATCGCCGATTTCCTTGACCATCAAGCCCTCGGTTTCCCAAAGCACCAGCATCGCCAAATATTGCGGATAGGTGAGGCCAATCCGCTCCAGCATGGGCGCATAGGCTTTATTGACGGCGTGCATTGTCGAGTAAATGGCAAAGCAAAGCTGCTGGTCGAGCCTGAGCTGTTGAATGTCTTCTTCAAACATCGAGCGGCTTTCCTGGCTTCGATTCAGTCTGGCTCGGGCTGCCGGCACGTGAGCCCGGCAGCCCTTCTTTCTAGGCTAGGAGTCGCAAAAAGCGACTCCCGGTTTCTCGAATTTAGAGCACGTTCAGGCGAAACGGGACATTATTGCGTGTCGCATTTGAATAGGGGCACACCTGGTGCGCTTTTTCGACCAGCGCCACCGCCTCATCGTGCGGCACTCCTGGCAAGGCAATATCGAGGCCGACGTCGAGGCCGAACCCGCCTTCCGAGCGGGGGCCAATTCCAACCATCGCAGTCACGGTTGCATCATTGGGAACTTTGGGACCGCCTTGGGAGGCGACAAATTTCAACGCGTTCAGGAAACAGGCGGCATAACCGGCAGCGAATAATTGCTCCGGATTATTGCCGGGGCCCCCTCCTCCGCCAAGCTCCTTCGGCGTGGCCAATGTCACGTCGAAAGTGCCATCCTTGGTTCTGGCGCGGCCGTCGCGGCCACCAGTGGCCGTAGCTTCCGTGGTATAGATAACCTGCACAGGCATGGAAAACTCCTGAAGGTCGGGCTGCTTTTGACAACGCCTCATCGGCGCCGAAGGTTTGGACAAAGCCCATGTCCACTGCCTTCGGGTCAAATTAGTAGCATGCAAATAAATTGTATACAAGTAATTTGTACGATAACGACTTTGCTCATCGTTCATGCGCCCGTAGCGCCTTCAGCCGGTAAAGCGCCTCGATCGCGCCGCGCGGGCTCAGTTCGTCCGGATCGAGCGCGTCAAGCGCTTCGCCAAGCGGATCTGTCCGCGCCAAGGCGTCGGGCGCTGGGGCAGAATCGAGCGCGAACAAGGGCAGATCGGCAACGAGCCGCTCGGACTGTGCGCGGCGGTCGGCAGCTTCGAATTCGGCCAGAAGTTTTTTTGCCCGATCGATCACCGCCAGGGGAAGCCCGGCGAGTTTGGCGACCTGGATCCCATAGGAGCGGTCGGCCGCGCCGGGCACGATCTCATGCAGGAAGATAACCTCGCCGTTCCAGTCGGTCACCCGGACGGTCAGGTTCACAACCCGGTCGAGGCGTTTTGCCAGTTCGGTCAATTCATGGAAATGGGTGGCAAAAAGCGCCCGCGCGCGGTTCGCCTGGTGCAAATGTTCCATCACCGCCCAGGCGATGGAGAGCCCGTCGAAGGTCGC
>DASQCU010000030.1:0-2659 GCA_035634575.1 Beijerinckia sp. | reverse complement strand
TTCACCGCGCGCCTGCATCACCGATTCCTTGCTGCATTCACCGGCCTTATGTTTACTCGAGGGATTGGTCGGTCCGCTCGCCATGCATTGAGCCATTGCCTCGATGGCTTCGGGCGCAACCGCAGTCGTAGCATTATTGTCGAGATAGATCATCGCTTCCACTCACCGCCACCAACCGACCCGTCAACCACCAACAAAAGCTCGCGTGCCGCCGCCGCGCTATTCTTTAAAGGCGCTTGCATATATCGTGCAAGCGCAAAAATTCTCCGAAATGCACAATGCAGGAAAACTCTTTGTGCCGCGGCCAACTCCGAGAATCTCACCAGATTCCGACGGGAAGCTGCCGAACCACGGCCGCCTTATGATCCGCGATCGGGCAACAACATAGGTCTGCATAGAAATTAAGCTGGATGCTGACTTTTCACCTGCACCCGGCCCGATCAATCTTTGACCCTTGGTTCTACAAGGCAGCCGCCGCTCTGCTTCGATCACATGCGGCTGCGAGGAACTTGCACTTAAACTGGAGCAAGTTCCTCTTCCAGGCACCCGACAACGAGCCGCAGTCCGTCAAACTCAACAAGATAAAGCGGCTGCTTTGTTTCGCTTATCGTCCCGATATTAACGATTTCGCCAAAGTCACCTGAGCGCACCAGCAGCGCGTCCGTCGGGTAATCGGGGTAGGATCCATCATTATGAAGATCTTCCACCGCCTGAACGCGCTGACCCCATTGAAAACGGGGCGGACGCGCCCCTCCCGGATCCATCATTCTTCGTCTACCTTCGCCGGTTTTGTTGGCTTTTTCTTGGGCGCGTCATCGTCATCGTCGACCGCTTCCAATTCTTTCGTCTTCATCCCGACTTTGTTGCCGGTCAAGATAAATTCAACACCGAAAATATAGTGTTGTTGCAGAAAGGTGCCGATATTCATGACATAGCCTTCCTCGCCTTTCTTGGCGAGGATGTCACCCACGTCTTTGCCGCAATATGTGCCATCATTGCGAACTGTACGCTTGGTGCGAACCCGCTGGCCATAATTGAAGCGCGGTGGCTCATTGAGTTCAACGACGTCGTGGTCCCGGCTGATATTGGTCATCTACATCTCTCCACGATAACTCGCTAATGCACTCCCAGACCTCGCCGAAGCAAATGGCGAACCAACCGGGACACAGGCCACACATGGCGTGTTCAGCTAATCCGTTTGACGGTCTGCCCGGCGTCGGCGCCTTCCTTTGCGTGCGCATCAGCCAAGCGCTGCCGGGCACAATCGCGCACAAGCGGATCCTCGTCGTCCGACATTTCCGGCAAACGCGAAAGATCAAGCCGCCCGGCCACTTCGTAGCGCACCCGCCAGTCCGGGTCATGTTGCAGGCTGACCAGTTGCTCATCGGAAAGGCGTTGTGCGACCGCCAGCCTGACACTCGGATCCTCGTCCTGCGCCATCCGCATCAGCCACGCGGGATCGATCCGGCCCACAATCGTGCGCCGGACTTCCAGCTCCGGATCATTGATCATCATAGGCAGCGTTGACGGCGACAATCGACGCGCAACCATCGTTCGGACGTAATAATCAGGATCGTTCATCATTGAAACGAGCCCGGCATCATCGAGGCGCGAGGCAACCCGAATGCGCACTTCTCTGTGCGGATCATTGCGAAGCCGCAATAAATAGCTTTCCGGCAATCGCGCCGCAGCTGCCCAGCGAACGGTTTCATCTGGATCTGTCAGCATAACGGGAAGCCGGAAAACATCCGCATGCTTGGCCGCGACCGCCCGCGTCTCGAAATAGGGATCGCCGAGATGATTATTGGCCAGCGTAGGATTCCAATTGAAGAAGCGATCGATCCGCCTGGCGTAACGGTCAAGCACACAAGCCTGCTTCAGTTGGCATTTACCTTCCTGCTGAAGCGAGAAATAGCTACATTCCTCGCACTTGATTTCCTTCCCGTTCCAATCGCGTGCGTCGTCATCCTCATTCTTCATCGCCCTGCCCCAACCTTTGGTGGACTTCGAGCAGGAGCGTTGCGCCGATTTTGTCGCTTGGGTCCAGGTCGAGCAACTTCATGACCGCCGCGAGCCCCTCGTCGAGATTGCCAAGGCGCATCTGAAGAAAGGCGTAACCTTTCAAGACAAACATGTAGAATCGCGGCATCATCTCGTCAAAGCTGCCGAAATTGGCATCGCCCCTTTGGACCTGCCGCCAATCATTCGGCAAATTATTGTGATGCGCCGCCTCCGCCAAGCAGACCAGCGCAACCTCCAAGCACTCGCTCAATCGTCCTTTATAAAAATAAAACCGATAAAGCCCGATCAAAACAGCCGGATGCGCCGGCGCGAGTTCTTCCGCGCGCCGAAGATGTCCCAAGGCAAGATCGTCTTTATCGTACAACCCAGCGGCAAGATTGAGATGCTCTGCCGCTGCCTCAGGAAGACCCCCTCCAAGCAGCGCTTCTACTGCCTGAATTGGCGCCCGCTCGCCGTAGCCGGTCGCCACGTCCATGCCATCAGCTCCTAATGCTCGTGTCCATGAGCTACATCAAGGCTCGGCGCGCTATGGCTGCCGCAGCTCGAGACATTTTTCGGATCATGGAACTTGAAACCAGCCGAAGTCGGCGTCTCGACAAAATCCATCGTCACGCCCTGCAAAAGCACACGGCTTTCC